>NZ_JBWJAR010000017.1:91260-100783 GCF_056389225.1 Pseudarthrobacter sp. rb
ACACCAACGGCGACGGAACAACCACCCGCCCAGCAGCCAGTAACTGGCAAGGCATAAAGATCAACAACGACGCCGAACTCACCGCCACCCACATGGACATACAGTATGCTGCTGGCGCACTGGATCTCATCGGTGCTAGAGGCGAAATTGTCAGCTCCGCCTTCCACCAAATAGGGGGCACAGCTGTTGTCCTCTCCAGAGGAAGCTCCGCAGGCATTGAAGGTTCTTTCACCGAGGTGGGTGGCATCTTGGCTGTGGATGCCACCAGTAACGCTCAATTACGGGGCCAAGCGCGGAATCTACAAGGCGTTGCACCGTACGTGAGGTCCTGTAATTGGGGCGGCGGATCCTGCATCGTGGACGCTAGTCATTTCGATTGGGGAACCGAGTACGGCCCCTTTCCTGCAGGGCAACAGAGTATGGCCTGCGGTTCCGTCATAGACAGCCCTTGGGCCTACGGGGGCAGCGAATTCAGCGGCTCAATCTGGGCTACAGGTAACTGCGATGGATCCATTTACTCACCTGATCAAAACGTTCAGCAGGCAAAGGATTCATTTGACGCCGCCCAAGCAGCGTCTCAGGCCCTATGTAACCAAGGACCCGCGTACAAGGACGCATGTGACCTAGTCAAAGCCCGCAGCGCCTGCCTTTCGGGAGCCAAAGATATCGTGGCAAGCCAGTCCATTTTTCCATTGCCAGAAGACAACCAAGCTATTGGTTACGGAAAAGCTGTTGCCGAGGCTGGTAGTGACGCTCTAAAGGAGTCCAGCAATCCACGCATCGCCACAACCGCGGAAAGACTTTCATATGGGCTGAGCGCGATGCAAGTACTGGAAACCTTTGATGCCCTCAAATCAGCGCACGACAAGTGCCGGTGAGCGGGTGCTTCGTACTCGAAAGCCTGTAATGGCTGTTCTTGTCCTAGATCTTTACCGTCGAAAAGCGGCAGCACACTGCAGAAGCGTTCTTCACCTGCATGCCTGAAGGCCCCGGTTGTGTGGAAAGCCTACGACAGCAGCTTCAGTGACCCCGCTCGCTTCTCAACGAGATCAGCGGTGAGCGCCCTAAGCTGCGAATGGTTTTGACGTTGATCAGTCCGGGAAGGAACTGGGGTCGGTGTGGGCTGTTGGTGGGGTGGGAGAGGGTGCACTGACATCGTCAACCGTCCGGTCCATGTTCATAACCCACGCAACGCCGTCGGCTTCACAACCGGTGAGCAGGGCAGACTTTGGCGGCGCCGCCGACTTCGAATGCCGCAGCAGTGCCTCCAGTTCCGCCAAAGTACTGGAGAGGTGGTCGAGCGCTTCGGGCACCTTCTCGCCATCGACCCAACGGTGAACGAGCGTGTCGTTGTCGGCCGAGACCGGCCTTGGCATTGGAATGCCGGCAGCGAAGGCAGCCCACTCAAACTCCAGCACGTCGTCAAATCTGTAGGGCCACCGGCGATCGACGAGGTTCACCGCGAACGACCCCTGATCGGTGTCAAGCCGGTACACCCGGTGGGCGAACCCGCCGTGAACGCAGACATTTGCCCGACGCGCACACCAGATGCGAAAGGTCCACAAACACATATATTTCGGAGCTGGCAGTGGCTGCGCCGATCGGTGCAAGAACTCCGCACCAAGCGAAGCTGTCAACCGGCCGCGCTGGGCTATCGAGAGAAGATGGCCCAGTCAAAGTCACTCTGAAACCTCCAAGCGAAATCGGTACACCGATAGCTTGCTAGGCCTCAGACCCCTCTCGAGGTGCAACACGGAGCCCAAGGTAGCGCGCTCCTACTGCTACGGCACCCCACTCCGCCCGTCCATTCAGCTCGCGCCGTTAGTTGACGGAATCTTCACTATCTCGGGTCTCTAAATTGTTTGGTGAAAAAGGTAATCGCCCCTCCGGCTTCCCGTGGACCTCCGGGGCGCATTCCCCGACATTCAAGAGTCTGTCACCGCGGAGTCTGCAGGAAATTCTTGGTATTTGCTCCGGCGACGGTGGCGATGGTGCAGGCTAAGATTAGACCCTTCATTGATTGCTTTGGTGGATTTTGTCGCTGCTGAAACTGTTGGAGGAGGAGATGGTGCATTTGTCCAAGCGCCTTCCTACGGTGCTGGCGGCCGCCGCGGCGCTGCTGGTGGCGCTGAGTGCATGTGTCCCTGTCGGTGTGCAACAGCAGCCAGCCCCCACTCAAGCAGAAACGACGCCACCCGCTTTGACCTCGACCTCAACCTCAACCTCAACCTCAAGGAGATCCAACCGCATACCTAATACGGCGTCCACGGACCCCCTAAGAGTTGTTGTGATCGGAGACTCGCTGAGCACGGGGCTGGGAACGTCACCAAAACAGGCGTGGCCAAACCTCCTGCAGTCGGTATCGCTGACCGAGAAGCGGTCGGTTGAAATCGATAATGCTGCTGAGAACGGCAGCGGTTACTTGGCCATTGGTGTCGACGGCGACACATTCCGGATGGAAGTCGAGGCAGCAGTTACTCCGGCCACCGACGTGATCTTGTTTTTTGGGTCCGACAACGACACGGGCGCAGACCCTGGGGAACTCAAGGCGGCGGTCGCGTCGACCTTCGACGCTGCGTCGGCCCGGGCTCCGAAGGCAATTCTCGTCGCGATCGGTCCGCTGTCTGGAGATGAGGGGACCAATTTGGTGCTGTCCGACGTGTGCAGCTCCGACGCGTCTGCGGCCAAGAATGCCGGGGTCAAGTGCATTGATCCCATCGCAGACCGTTGGCTCGGCGGCCGAGCCAACGTTTTGCTCGGACCGGACGGTGAGCACCCAAGCGTGAAGGGACAAAAGTTCTTGCGTGACAAGATGAAGCTGATTCTTACCGCCGCACTTGCCAGCTGAGAAGACTCACTGGCTTCGGGGTTTTCACGCTGCAGCCTATAGGCTCCCCCTGTGGATTCGATTTCCTTGGTAAGCGGCCCGCTGCCCGTCGTGCTGCTGCTCTGCGGTATAACGGCCCTGGTGTGGCTGATCTCGGGTTCTCGACACCACGTCCTCCGTGCGGCTCCGGCCGTGCTCATCGCGACTGGGGCAGCGATCGCGACGCTGCGAACGATGACTGAGGGCCTGTGGAACGTCTGGGGGGCCCCGCTGCCGGGTGTGCTGTACGTATGGGCGTGGCTGGCCCTGGCAGGCGTGACGCTGGCTGTCGGCAAAAGCAAGGGAACGCCCCACGGCCGACGCCGGGCAGGGACTGTAGCCAGGGGCCGGGCACGTCCGCAGCTAGGAGCTGCAGCCGCCGGACTGGCCTGTGTTCTTGCCGCAGGGTCCTTAACGAACCAGTATTTCGGCGAGTACCCGACTATAGGAGTATTACTGGGACACTCGGAGGCGCCTATCGACGCATTGGAGGCCCCGCACCCGGACGGTCCAGCCACCGGCGCTTCCGCCGCCGCAAGCCCGCCACTCCCGGTGCAGGAGTCAACATGGACCCCACCCGCGGATATGCCGGCGGCCGGCCGGGTAGTCTCGGCACAGATTCCGGGAGTGGTGAGTAAACTGCCGGTGTCCGAGGCTTACCTGTATCTGCCACCGGCTTACCAGGTCCAGAACGGCCCGGATCTCCCGGTCCTGGTCCTGATGCACGGACTGCCGGGCGGCAGCCGGGACTGGGTCGCTTCAGGGCAGATCAAAGAAAGGATGGACCAGTACGCTGCAGGCCACAAGGGTTTGGCACCCGTAGTGGTCATGCCGGATGCCAGCGGCAACCATGCCAGCGATCCCCCTCTGTGCCTGGACAGCAAATTCGGGAACTCCGCCACTTATCTCGCCCGGGACGTGCCAGCGTGGGTGAAGTCCTCGTTGGGTGTCGGGCGCGGGGGCGCCCGCTCCTGGGCCATCGCCGGTTTCTCCTACGGCGGCACGTGCGCCACGCAGCTTGGGGTGAATTATGCCGACCAGTACCCCACCTTCCTCGATATCTCCGGTGAGGACCAACCCACCATTAACGGCGGCAGGAGCGCTTTGGTGCAGAAATACTTTGACGGCGATGATGCCGCCTTCGCACGCCAGAACGCCGTCGACGTATTGAAAAAAGGCCGATTCCCCGGTTCCGCCGGTATCGTCACGGTAGGGGCGGATGACTCCTATTACCGGCCACAGGGAATCACCGTATACACCGCCGCAAAAGCCGCCGGAATGGACATCCAACTTCAACAGGTCCCGGGCGGCCACACGTGGCAGGCCTGGAGTGCCGGCCTACAAAACAATTTGGACTGGCTGATGCGCAGGTACGGCACCGTACCGTGATCCTTTGGGTGGAGTGGAGCGGAGTAGGCTGCGCGGCCCAGGAGGCACAGGGCGTCCGCGAATGTAAGGGGGGAAGTAAGTACGGTGAGCGGGCGATGCCAGATAGCGCCGCTGAGTCAGATAGGTCATGACAAGGGTCTGGTAGCGGGGGAATTTCTTTTGAAGGTTAGGGGGACCGGAATCCGTCGAAACACGTCCTAGCGACCGCAGTTTTGCAAGTGCGCGCGTCAGCGCTCGTCCGCCGAGGTTCCACTTTCCCTATGCATCCGAATATCGCCTCTCGGGTGCTGACCTGATCCCCCATAGTGGTTCAAGGCCAGAGGATACCTGGAGAGTTCAGTGCATGGAACATGCTTATCATCAGCGAGAAGCTTGTGCAGACCGTGTCAGGCCGGGGCCCGCACGAGTGGAATTCGCTTCGAGGTGGTGCCGCGAATGGATACTGTGCTGATTCCTAGTCGAGGATCTTGGTCCTGAAGAAATCCCACCACTGCGACCCCATCATTCGAGGTGAAGTCCGTGGCAACAGATGAAAAGGCAACAAAACGGCCGTCCGCCGAAATTGATTCGTCAACCGACATGTTGTTTCCGGACCTTCCCGGCGCCGGAGAGGAGACCAGCAGAAGGTTCCCGTTCACGGTGTCTCTGACGAAGACGTCCCATGTGCCGTTGGTGTCCCCTGTGAAGGTTCCCGACCCGTCGGAATGGAACACGACATAACGCCCATCAGCCGATATTGCGGGTAAGTTCGAGGTTCCTGCTTGGAAAACGAGGGATGTTGACCCATTCAGCGTGTCGTAGAGAAAGACGGCGGGAAGAGTATCCATGTCATCGGGCGTAAGGTCCGGCGCGTCGGAAACAAATGCGACCCACCGGCCATCTCCAGATAGCGCCGGGGAGTAACTCGCGTTCCAGCCATTCTGGATAGATGGAGGAGCGGCAATTCTACTTAGCGTCCCGGTCTGCAGGTCGCGGACAAGTACCTCCGCGACTCCGGACTGATCGCCCGGCACAAGGTTCTTCGTCTGTGAGGCAAATGCTACGTAGCGACCGTCCCCGGAAATTGATGGTGTGAAAGAGTCTCCATCCCCTAACGCTCCGATTGGGGACGTGGAGATAGCCTCTACCGTTCCCGAGGGCATGTCACGGACGTACACCTGCTGGTGACCGTTGAAGACTTCTGGGACCAGGTCGCCGGCCCTTGAATAAAAGGCGACACGGCTTCCATCGGCGAATATCGATGCCCAGAAGGACTCTCCGCTAGCAGAATGTCCGTCCGGCGTTGCGGACACTAGGGTGGTTCGTGACGTGACCAGATCACGAACGAAGACATCTATGGTGCTGTTGTTGTCGTTTGGCACCAGGTTTGATGCAAGTGAGCTGAAAGCCACGTAGCGTCCGTCTGCGGAGATTACGGCAGACCGGGACATGTGATTCCCGGCCCTAGCGTCGGGTGCTGCTGACACTAAGCGCGTCGTTCCATATTCCATGTCCCTCACAAAAATGTTGCGATTGCCCGGCCGTAACGCTGAAGCTCGGCACCGGGATCGCCTCGGACGACATGGTGACCGTCGATGTGGAGCAGACGACGGTGTTCCGGACCAACGACGGCGCGAACATCATCTGGACGCTGACGCACTCCGGCGCGAGGCCGTGGATGGTCCTGAAGAAGGGCGTCAACACGCTCCGGCTGTCCGCCGACACCGGCGCCGGCTCCGCAGTCCTGAAGTACAAGCCGATCTGGTTCTAGAAGGAGACGACATGCCGATCAACCGCGACGGAAAACACTGGTGCGACCCGGCCAGTGAGGAGCCGCAGGGCCGCTCGCAAAGCTGGACCTGCCCGGACGTGGGCGCCGTCCGGCGACGACATCAACGTCAACTCCATGCCGCGCTACTTCCCACCCATCGCCGGGCTGATCCCGGCGGCCCGCTGGATCAGCCACAACCTCACAGCAGGCACCCTCACGTCCTGGCCGGCATCCATCGGCACAGTGGCCCTCAGCTCAAACGGCACAGCACCTGTCGTAGCATCGGGTCCTTAAAGCGCCAGCCTACCGAACTGAACGGCCTGTTGGTGCAGTGCCAGTATGGGACTCTTTGACAAGGCACCTAGGTTCTGCCCACTACGCCTTCCGTCCCCTGCCCTGTGGCGTCAGCTAAGGCCCGCTCAACACCGGGGACGGTACATGTACGTCTATTTTTGTGCCGTTCCCAAGGTCCCCAAGGGCGTTAAAGCCCCAGGCGTAAAGCGTTCCGTCACCACCAACAGCCATTGAGTATGAGTAACTCGCGGATACATCTGTAATACCGGCCAGTGAGCCCACCGCAACCGGCGTGGGTTGGCTGGGGTACGTGTTTCCGGAGCCCATCTCACCCCTCCAATTGCTGCCCCACGTGAACACGGTACCGTCTTCAGCCAAAGCGATTGAGTGCCCGAACCCGGCATCTATGTCTACGACACTTGGCAGGCTGGAAACCAAGGAGGGAACCCGCTGCACGTTCAAAAAACCGGCGGCTCCGTTGCCCACTTGCCCATAATAGTTGTCTCCCCATCCATAAACCCTGCCGTCGCTTGTTAAAGCAAGTGAATGGTTCTGCCCTGTGGTCACTTTCACGATTCCGGACAGACCACTGACTTTCTGCGGTACGGGCGTTATTGTCTCGTCTTCTCCATTTCCTGGGTAGCCGCGGCCCCAGAAGTAGACTTCGCCCGCCTTTGTCACTGCCAAGGCGTGAAAGCTATCCGCCGATACGCTGGCAATGTTGGAGAGGCCAAGAATTGGCTTGGGGATGCTTTGTTTTTCCGCGAGCCCTTCAGAAAGCTGCCCATAGGAGTTTGCTCCCCAACCAAATACCTGTCCGTCTCTTGTCACCGCTAGAGAGTTTGGAACGCCCGCAAAAACCTGTACGACGTTGGATAGACCCTGGACTCGGGTCGGCGTAAGCCTGTTGGTTTCTGTGCCGTCACCTAGCTGGCCATGTTCGTTGTATCCCCAGGCATAGACGGAACCGTCACCGGTGAGGGCCAAAGAGTGATTTCCTCCACCAGAAACCTGCACAACGTTGTCCAATCCCTTTACTTGGACCGGCAGGAGCCGTTCGGTTGTGCTTCCATCGCCCAATTGACCAGATTCGTTGGCTCCCCACGAATACACAGTGCCCTGACGGGTAAGCGCGAGGGCCGCAGACCAGCCCGCCGATATAGAACTCACATTGGTAAGCTGTTTATAGATTTGGCCTGCCATCCATTGACCCAGCTTTGTTCGGCCTTCAGGGTACGAATGGACAGCGGGAGTGATCGCCGCATCCCCCAGACCGCATACAGGATCGTACCGACCGCAGAAGGAAGCGGTGGACGAACGCACGGCGTCAGGGATGCCTTGAATACTCACTATCTTGTCCATCGGGACGTCAGCAGTGAGCTTCCACTCCCAGACCGAAGGGTCAACGGCGCTGGCGAGCCAGTCACTGAATCCATAAATAGGGGCACTGAGGAACATTGTGTTGGTTACCCCGTACGTGAAACCAGGCGCATCACCCAACTGAGTCTCTGTAGCCCCGCTGATCCGCTGAGCATCACCCAGCAAACCCACGGCAGCCACTTTAGAAAGATCTACCCGGTCGGATGTTGCCGCATAGTTCAGGCCGGTGTGGATCGCCCATGCCCCTTGAGAGTATCCGGCCAAGGCAATGCGTTCGCCTGCCGAAGCGCACCGTTCCTGTTCTCGTTCAATAACCGTGAGCAACTCGACAGCACCCTGCCATGCACCAGGAACGTATTCCAAGATTTTGTCCCATTGGCTAATGATTGGGACGCCATATGCCGGGTACTCTAATCCGACATATCGAACCCCCGTACCTGGTTTGCGGGCCTTAACCTCAGCGTTGAATGTATCGTACGTGTCCTTGATAGTGTCACCCATGCCGAGGTTTTCGGCTGTAGCCGATTCCCCGGATCCGCGAACTCCAATAAATAGATAGTCCGTGCATTCTTCTGATGACGGCGAAGTACTTACGGCCTCGGGGGGAGGGGGCAGCGAGACCCCGGTCCACGGGTAGACACTCACGTTGCTTCCCTGCAGGGTTGGCCGTCCTGAACCTGCTTCCCCGGGACCTTGTCCTCCGCCCCAATCGATGTTGGTGGCATTGAAAGTGTGGTCGGCTGCGACACCGACCACACACTTCCGGACAGATCCCTGAAAGTGTCCCACGACCGGCCCCTGAAGCGAGAGACAGACATCAGCGTCAGCGATGGCCGTCGCCCCGAGTGAAACGGTCGTCGGTGTCGAACTAGTTGCCAGGGCCTGAGCGCTGACCGCGGTTGAGGCGTATCGGACAGTAAGGTTTGTCGACGTGACAGAGCCGCCCGGCTTCACCTCGATTCCTTTCCAGCTTCCGCTCGCTGGCTCCACCACGACCTGTGCCTGCAGCCCCTCCGTCACAAGTTCCGCACCACCGGCGACGGTCGGTGTTGAGCTCGGGGCCGCGGTAAGGAGAATGGGTTCCGTTTCGGTGCCGTTGATTCTCAACGAGCCCTCAACTATGACTCTGACATCCTTCGCAGCTTGAACGGTGGTCCCTGCCCCAATAGCTAGGGTGGCGCCTGCGGCCACAGTGAAATCGCTGTCAATTTGGTACGTCGTTGAACAAGCCGTACTTAGGGTGCGATCTGCAGTCATAGTTCCTGACAGGTGAGTCAGCGGTGGGGTGCAGTCAGGTGCCGGATGTGGGGCCATCTTTTGATCGAGGCGGTAGAGAAATGCCGCCATCGCGTCACGGGCAATGCTATTCAGCGGGCGGTACTCCCGCACACCGCCCCCCACATCCCAACCTGTAGAGATACCGGCGGACGCCAACCATGTGATTTCTTTGTAGAAAGCAGCACCCGCCGGCACGTCGGCGAACGGTGACTGGGAAGGAGCAGTGAAGCCACTTGGCTGGGCAAACCGAAAAAGGAATGCTGCCATCGCATCACGAGCAACGGAGTTCAGGGGCCTGTACTCACGCTTGCCGCCACCGACATCCCACCCCGTAGAGATGCCCTTCGAGGCCAGCCAAGTGATTTCCTTGTAAAAAGCCGCTCCCGGGGCCACGTCGATAAAGGGCGAGGACGTCGGCGGCGTGTAGGCGGGTGAACCCGCCTTCCTGTACAGGAAGGCAGCCATGGCATCCCGTGCGATGCTCTGCAGGGGCCGATACTCCCGTACTCCCCCGCCGACGTCCCAACCAGTCGAGATCCCTTCAGCAGCGAGCCAGGAAATCTCCT
>NZ_JBWJAR010000018.1:0-52250 GCF_056389225.1 Pseudarthrobacter sp. rb
ACCAAAAGCCCGGAACCACCCCAAAACACTTCAACCCCAGAAACCCCAACCCACAAAAGGAAGGGCTGGCCCGACAGCGAACGCCACGGACCAGCCCTACAAAGCACTTAGTTCAGCAGTCTCCTAGAGCCGAACGTCCTGGACGACGGCGGGCGCCCACCCGTCGTCGTCCGCTTTCGTTTTAGGGTCTGGACACGGGTAGTTGCCGGATTTATCGTGCAAAGGTGGCGGCTGCCCGACTGGCAGGCTGGCCCATGCTGCCAGTCCGCCATTGCGGCCGTCCATCATGAGGAGGAAGCAGATGGCACACGTTGAAGAGGTTGAAGAGACGGTGGAAGTCGCTGTTCCGGTGCGGACCGCGTACAACCAGTGGACCCAGTTCGAATCCTTTCCGCAGTTCATGTCCGGCGTCGAGTCGGTGACCCAACTGACCGACACCACCAATCACTGGGTTACCAAAGTAGGCGGCGTCCAAAGGGAATTCGACACGGAAATCGTTGACCAGGCGCCTGATGACCGGATCGCCTGGCGCAGCACCGACGGCAAGTCGCACGCGGGCATCATCAGGTTTCACGCCCCTGGATGCCACCCACACCAAGGTCAAAGTCCATTTCGAATGGGCGCCGGAAACTGCAACTGAAAAGGCTGGCGCAGCACTGAAGATCGACAACATGCAGGTCAAGGCCGACATGCGGAAGTTCAAGGACTTCGTCGAATCGCGCGGCAGCGAAACCGGCGGCTGGCGCGGCGAGGTATTGGACCGGGGCAGGGTTCTTGACGAACAAACCGGAGCGGACGACGGCGGGAGCCCACCCGCCGTCGTCCGCTTTTCCTTGTGTGGGAGCTACAGGCGGAGTTCCATGAACACGCTGTTGGGGTCCAGCACGTAGTCGGCAAACGGCGGGCACTCCGTGAACCCGTTGCGGGCGTATAGCCGCCGCGCGGGGGCAAAGTAGTCCTCGGTTCCGGTCTCCAGGTAGACGCGCTCAAGGTTCCGCGTACGGGCGTCATCAAGTATGTGCCCGAGCATGAGGGTGGCCACGCCCCGGCCCCGGGCGGTTGCTGTGGTGCGCATGGACTTGATCTCGCCATGCCTCCCCGGGCCGGCGGGGGAGTCCAGCAGCTTAAGTGCGCCGCACCCCAAAAGGTTGCCGTCCTCGCGGGCCGTCCAGAACGTGATGGACGGGGCGGACAGGGCGGAATGGTCCAGGGCGTGCACGCTTTCGGCGGGCGAGGTGGCGAACATATCCGCCAGGTGTTCGGTCAGGAGCAGGTGGACGTCATCGCGCGTGGGGCTGTCCCGGTCAATCGAAATCATCGCTTCAAATTTACCCGTTGCGGACATCAGCGGCCGTGTGCCAAGATTCCCCTGATCGTGACCCGGCTCCGGGAGGTGAGACCCATGAATGCTGTATCCGTAATGGGTGCTCCCCCGCAGTCGACGATCAGCGGCTGAACCAGCCGCCACCGGGAGCGCCGCACAGGCACATTCGCGAAAGGCGACTCCCGTGAACACAACACCTTCTTCCGCCCCGCATGCCGCTCCGGCGGGAAGATGCAAACGCGCCTTGGTCCTTGGTGGCGGTGGCTCCACCGGCAACGCCTGGCTGATCGGCGTCCTCGCCGGGCTGGCAGACGCAGGGCTGGACGTGACCGGCGCCGACCGGGTCATCGGAACATCGGCGGGGTCCACGGCAGCCTCGCAGATTGCGGGCGCCGGGCCCGCCGAACTCTATGCCGCCGTCCTTGGCGCTCCGCTTCCGCAGCGGACGCGTCCCGCGGGAACCTCCGGCAGTCCGGTGCCCGACCACCTGGAGCGGACCGGCAGGATCATCGCCGCCTCCGTGAATGCGCCGGACATGCGCCGCCGGATGGGCGCAGCGGCACTCGACCTGGCGGCGGCCTACGACGCCTCGGAGCGGTGGCGGGCAACGGTCGCGGCTCGGCTGCTCAGGAAGGAATGGCCAGAGCATGAACTGCTGATCACGGCCGTCGATGCGGCTACCGGGGAACCGGCAGTGTTCGACCGCAACAGCGGCATCGATTTGGTTGACGCCGTCGCCGCCAGTTGCTCCAGCGGCTCGGCGTACCGGATTGGGGACAGGAGCTATATCGACGGCGGTTACCGGCGCAACGAGAACGCCGACCTGGCGGCCGGGTGTGGGGGCGTCCTGGTTCTGTCGCCTTTCGGTGGCAGAACGCGGATGCCACTCGAATGGGGCATGCAGCTGGCGGCGCAGGTGGAAGAGCTGCGGGCAGGCGGCAGCAGGGTCGAAGTCATCTTCCCGGACAGCGGGGCCGGGCAGATGTTCGGCGCCAACGCCATGGATTTGTCACTCCGTCCCGCAGCAGCCCAGTCCGGATACAACGAAGGAAAAACCCGCGCCGCGATGCTCACAGAATTCTGGCGGCAATGAATTAAGCGAATTTGAGCTTGTTTTCGTGGTGCGGGCAGAGCTTCCGGCTGCTTTCTTGAGGCAAAGCAAAAGAAACGCAAATCCTCACGGTGCAGCAAATTTTGAAAAAACCCACCCGGCTCTCACCCCATCCTGCATACCGGAAACTGGGCGGCGTCGGAACGGGTCCTTATGTGCCTCCGCAGGACTGGATAAAAAAATAAAAGTAGGTATGGTATCGGGTAACGCAAAGCAAAGAAAGGCGTGATTCCGATGTCCGGAAAATCCCCCAAAAGCGGCGCCGCGAAAAAAGCCGGCAAGTCCATCCTGGAAAAACGGGCCGACAAAAGAGCGAAAAATGAAAATAACGAACTGAATTTTGTAAAACCGCGCAAAAACCAGCGCTGACCATGCCAGCGGGCGGCCGCACGGGACTCCTGGCCCGCGGCCGCCCGCGCCAACCCGGCAAGCTCCACAGCGCCCAACGCCGGGCGATCAGCCGAAGGACACCACCGTGATGACCTCCCACAATGCTTTAGTCGTCCCCACCCGCCTCACCCAGCCAGTGCACCTCAGGCCAATCGACCTCGATGAGACGGCCTTCCAGAAGATCGCCTCCGGCGGCATCGGCCTCATCGCCGGCATGGATTGGCGCGTCTATCTGGACAGCCCCACCCATACGCTGGCCACGAATCCCCGCGCTGAGGTGCTTATCCGCGAGGCCGGAATCGATCTCGACGGAACCATCCAGGGGACGGCCCTGTTCCTGGGCCGCGGCCCGTTGGACGGAGAGTGTGACGCTCCCCGCCACCTCATCAGGCTTGCTGAGCAGCTGTTCGACCTGCCGCTCGCCGCTTAGCCGGCCCGGCGCTCAATGGCGCGTGCCGGGCCACATTGTGGGGGGGAGCGGACGGCGGCGGACCCGTATCCGCCGTCGTCCGCGTCATTCGGCCTCTCAGGCCTCGATGGTGACGCCGCGCCAGAACGCGACCCGATCCTCAATATGCTTCGCGCGCGGCTTGGGCTCCGGGTAGTACCAGGCCGCGGCCTCGTTCAGCTCGCCGTCAACGTCCAGCGTGTGGTAGCTGGCCGTGCCCTTCCACGGGCAGAAGGTGTTCTTGTCGCTATCCCGCAAATACTCGGCATTGACGGCGTCGCGCGGGAAATAGTGGTTCCCCTCCACCACCACCGTGTCCGCGGATTCGGCGATGACTTTTCCGTTCCAGACAGCCCTGACCATGAGATCCCTTCCGTCGCTTCCACCGCATCGTGCTGCGGTACGTGTACGGATGCCAACGGGCCGCGCTGCGGGCTTGTTCCCGGGATGCCGGGGGCGGGCCCTAGCCTTGACTCTTGTCGATGACGCAGAACCGGTTCCCGTCCGGATCCTCCAGGACCACGAAGTCGGGGTCGTCCGGATACGAGTCCCAGTCCACGCGCCGGGCGCCGAGCGAGACCAGGCGCTCCACCTCCGCGGACTGGTCGTCCGCATACAGGTCCAGGTGGATCCGCGGGTGGTCCTGGACCGGGGTTTCGCTGAGCATGAGGGACAGTTCCGCGCCGGGGCCCGACGACGGCACAAGGGTCACCCACGTCTCGTCGCCGGCCTCCCGCGGGACATAGCCGATGGCCTCGTTCCAGAACTTGGTGGCGGCGGCGACGTCGTTGACGCCGAGGACAATGGTTCCGATAGTCAACATCCGGCCAGCCTAGACCCGATATGCCGGGCCCGGTAGGTACCGCGACGCGGGGCGCGGCTAGACTCGCGGGCATGGGGGAAGACAACACACCTGAAGAACATCGGCCGTCAAAACACACCAAAGTTCCTGCCGCCGCGGTGCCTTTGCTGGGGATTGCGGCAGTGCTGGCGGGCGTCCTGATCGCCTACCTGAACCGCGATTTCACTGGCTGGTTCGCCTACGCGCCGCTCAGCAATAAGCCGTTCGTTGCCAACGGGGCCGCCTTCGTCACGCAAGGCACGCAGATCGGCTTGGGAATCATGGTGGCCGGGCTGCTGGTGCTCGCGTTCTGGGCGGGGTACAGGCTGGGCCGCAAGGGAAGATCCGCCCAGGAGTGAGGGATCGGGGCTAGGCGGCGGGGATGCCCAGCGCCCGGATTCCCGGCAGGGCCTCGAATTCCGGTTTGGCGAACCAGTAGCCCTGGAACAAGCGGACTCCGCCGGCTTTCAGGACCCGGAACTCTTCCTCGGTTTCCACGCCCTCCGCAAGCACCGTGATCCCCAGCTCCTTTGCGATGCCGCCGATGCCGGCCACCACTGCCTGCCGTGCATGGCTGGTGTCAATGCCACGGATCAGCTTCATGTCGATCTTCAGCAAGTCCGGCTGGAAGTCCACCAACAGACCCAGCCCCGCATGGCCGGCACCGAAATCGTCGATGGCTGTGGTGAAGCCCTGTTTACGGTACTCAGTGATGATGCTGGTCAGGTGGGCGGTGTCGGTGACTTCTTCGTTCTCCGTGAACTCGAACATGATCGAGGATGTCGGGAAGCCGCAGCGCCTCGCGGCAAGGAGGGTGGCGCGGAGGCAGGCTGCCGGCTCATAGACCGCATTGGGCATGAAGTTGATGGACAGCATCAGCTCCTCATCCGCCGGGAACAGCCGTGATGCCAGCTCGATGGCCTTAACCCGGCAGTCCTGGTCGAAGCGGTACCGCTGCTCCGGTAGCACCTTTCCCAGGACCTCATAGGCACCCTCGCCGGACAAGCCCCTGACCAGGGCCTCATAGCCCCACACCCGTTCAGCCCCGGCGTCATAGATCGGCTGGAAGGCCATGCTGAAGTCAAAGTCCAGCCGTGAAGATGTGGTGCAGACGTCACACGCCAATGTCGGGTCCTCTCTAGGGTTACTCCAGAGTAGGGCACCCCAGGTCTCTGCCCGCAGTGAATGGGCCGGGTCGCTGAGTGCTGACGTTAGCGTTCGGGATTATTGATGGGCTTGTCCAGCGCCACACTGATGGTCTGCCCGGGTGCCAGTTCACCGGCCGGCAGGTCGGTGAATTCGTACCACGCCCCGCCTGTGCCCTTGCTGGGGCGATTGGCTGCGCGCAGGTCAGTCACTCCGAAGCGGAACGAAACCTGCCGTTCGCTGTCCCCGGGCGCCGTGGTGTAGGTCAGCGGAATCCCGTTGGCGTCTGCGGTGAACGTTCCCTGTGCGCCCTCAATTTTCAGTGCGCCCGGAATCAGGCGAACCTTCGTGCCGGCAGGAAGGGGCTGGTCTGCCGCCAAGGAAGGGTTGTACAGCAGGATCTGTGCCGTGGTGGACCGGAACTTGTAGCCGAGGCTGTCGAACGAGTCGCCGTCCACCGTGGTGTAGAAGACCGTCTGGCCGAACGAATTGTTGACCTCTGTGCCGGACCCGGAGCGGCTGTCCACCGGCTTCTTCTGCAGCTGGATGACCTTTCCTGCCTGGATGAAGAAGACGTTCCCCTTTTCGTAGGTGAACGGGACCTTGTTCGCTTCCGCCAACTGCGCCTCGGTCAGGTTGAACCGGTAGGTGATGCCGGCCAGGCTGTCTTCGGGCTCTATGGTGTAACCCGTTGGAATGCCGTTTGCGTCCACCGTGGCAGCGCCCTTGGCGCCCGGCACGGGACCGGCCGGAATCAGCCGGAGCCGTGTGCCGGGAGTGAGGGGTGTTCCGGGCTGGAGTCCGTTGAACCCAGCGACCTTCGCCTCGGAAAGCTTGTGTGCCTTCGCTACTGCTTCGAGCGTGTCGCCCGCCGCCGTCGTGTAGAAGTCCACGTTGCCAAACGAGTCCCGCACGGTTTCTCCACTCAGCGCAGGCTTCGCGGCGGAGGACGCAGTGGGGGCGGGTGTGGACTGGACGGCGGCCGCCGGCTCTGCCGCGTGATCGGAGTAGGAACATCCCGCCAACCCGCCCAGCAGCAGGACAATCGCCGCGGCATGCGGCCAGGCCCTGCGCTTGGACGGCGTCTTTGATGTACTGCCAGTTCCCACCATGGATATGCCCCCCAATAAGTCCGGCGCAGCCGGGTCAAGGCCCACACGGACCAAGAGCGAGCCTAGTGGATGAACCGTGAGCGCGCCGCAGCAGCCGTTAAAAAGGCAAGCGGACGACGGCGGGACGTGTGCGCCGTCGTCCGCTCAGGAAAGTGCGTGGCTGATTTAGTCCTCGTAAACCGCGATGAAACGGCCCACCACTCCGCCCTTGCGCAGCTTGTCGATGGCGCCGGGGATATCCGCCTGCTTGATGAGGTTCATCGGCGGGTTCAGTTCGCCGGTCTTCATGAGGGCATAGAGGTTCTCGAGGTCCTCCTTGGTGCCCGACTTGGATCCCTTGATGGACAGCTGGTTGATGATCAGCGGGTAGGTGTTGATGGTCGCCTCGAGGCGTCCCATGCCCACCTGGACCAATGTGCCGAACTCGGCGAGGGTCTCAAGTGCCGCGGAGGTGGTGGTGCCGAACCCGGCGTAATCAACGATCAGGTCCAGGTTCTTGTCCTTGAATTCGGTGATGGAGTCAGCCACTCCGGCCAGGCCGATCTCGTCCGCGAGCTTCTGCGTCTCGGGGTTCACCTCGGCGCCATAGACTTCTGCACCTGAGAGCGCTGCGACGCGGGCGCCGATGTAGCCCAGTCCACCCAGGCCAATCACGCCAACCTTCATGCCCGCCTTGGCCCCGCCCACGGCCATGATGGCGTGGTAGGCGGTAAGTCCGGCGTCGGTGGCCATCGCACCCAGCTCGAAGGAGACCTCATCGGGCAGCTTCACCAGGTTGTCGTCGGTGGCGAGCAGTTTGGGGCCGAAACCGCCGTCCCACTTGCCGTAACCCAACGCGTCGCCGTCCTTCAGGACGGGGGAGAGTCCAACCCGGTCGCCAACCTTCCAGTGCTCCATGCCGGGGCCAACCTCGGTGATGACGCCGGCATTCTCGTGGCCCATGGTGCGGGGGAGTTCCGGGAACAGCGGCATCCATCCGGCGTCGTCGAGGGCGGTCACGTCCGAGTGGCACACCCCGGCGGCCTTGACGCTGACCACTACCTGGCCCGGACCGGCACTGGGTTCAGCCACTTCGTTGAGGGTGAGCGGGTTGTTGGTGCCGGTGAACTGCCATGCCTTCATGGGTCATTCTCCTTCGGTCCGTTGCTTAAGTTCATGCATTTGCATGCAATTACAGCGTACGCCTGTTTCGGCCCAGCGTAGCCCTGGTGTGATGCGGGGAACATGGCCGTCTTCTGCCCATTTGGAAATGCGTCGGATATTTCCGACGTATACTGTAGGCGTGCTTCCCGATGTCTTCGCCGCCGTATCCAACCCGGCGCGGCGGGTAATCCTGGACGAGCTGCGCCAAGGTCCCAGGGCGGCCGGTGAACTCACCGGCCTGCTGGACCTCAGCCGCCCCGCCGCGTCCGAGCACCTGGCCGTGCTCCGGGAGGCGGGGCTGGTGCGGGAGGAGCGGCAGGGGCGGAACAGGGTGTACCACCTCCAGCCGGCGCGCCTCGCCGAGGTTGGCGGCTGGGTGAAGCACTTCGAGCACTACTGGAACCAGCGGCTGGATGCGCTGGCAGACCTTCTGGACGAGGAGAAACCGACATGACCGAAAATGCGATCAGGCTGGAACGCCGCTACCCGCACCCCGCCGCGGCCGTGTGGGCGGCGCTGACCACGCCGGAACTGCTGGCCCGCTGGTGGGCGCCTGGCGGCATCGCACCCGTCGTGGGCCACCGCTTCACCATGGACATGGACGCCTGGGGCCAGCAGCAGTGCGAGGTCCTTGCCGTGGATCCCGGAAAGTCCATCAGCTTCCTCTTCTCCGAAGGCCAGCTCGATACCACCATCACCTGGCGCCTTGAGCCGGTCGAGGACGGCACTGTCCTCCACTTCGAACACGCCGGTTTCCAGCTGGACACCCCCATGGGCCGCCACGCCATCGAAGGGATGGGCAACGGCTGGCCGGGGCTGCTGACCCGCATCGACGGGCTTCTCGCCGAAGCAGCCTGACGCTTCAGGGGAGCGGACGACGGCGGGCCCATCCGTCGTCGTCCCTTCCCTGGATCCTTCCGCACGTTTACTGCCGGAAGGAGAAGGGTAACCATGGAGTATGACTGATTCCGGAGCGGGCGGCGCCAACGATCCCTTTGACGGCAACGACGGGATTGTGGCCGAAAGCGGGCACCTCGAGACGCCTGAGAGCATCGCCGAGGATGTCCGCCACGACATCCAGCTGGGCCAGGTCCAGGACGACGTAGCCCACGTCCTTGAAGAACGGTTCGAGGAAGCGGGCATTGAGGCGCGCCCCGAAGAAGTGGATGACCTCGCCGAGGAAATCGAGCGGGACGCGTCCAGCTGAACATCCGCCGGGCGGGCCTGAAACGGCGGGTAACGACCTGGACCAGTGCGCTGGCCGTGTTGGGCGCATGGCTCTGAGGAGTCATACCGGTGGTCCAGGTGGCCCGTCCCGTCAGTATGGCAAGGGAACTAGGGCCAGTCTGCCCGGGTGAACCTGACGGGGCTGCGCAACGTCAGGAGACAATCAGACGTCCATTCCGCCAGTTTCTGCTGTACGTCCAGTGAATCCGCCACAGCGACCTGCTGCGCATCCTGGTCCGTGGCGTCCTGAAGACCTTCGACTGAGCTTTTCACTTATCCCCCTTGCAAGCGTGTGTGCCCACACTAGGCACCACCGAAAGCCAAGGGAAAGAGGGTTAATCCACCAGCCGGATAAACTGCGCAAATCTTGAGCAAGCCCTCTCTCCCGGTGTAGCAGTGCGCGCCGGTCATAGTCCGGCCCGGGCAAAAACAGAGGTAAAAAATACGGCCAGGGCCTCTGTCTTTGCCCGGACTTCCGGTTCAGTGGCCGCCACGCAGCTTGCCTCGACGGACAGTGTCCCCTTGCGTGCTCCGCTCCGGCCGTGCCATTCACCGGTGCCGTCGCTGAGTTGGTAGGTGACGGCGTAACGTGCATCAGCCATAACGTCGATTGCGGGCGCGGAAACCGAAGACCACGGCCGGCTGCTTCCCTCGAACAGGACTTCCTGCACGGTGGTGCACCCGCGAAGCTGCTCCGCCCGCGAGTCGAGCGGGAACGGCGGGCCCATGGTGGAAGGCATGTTGACGGCGGTGAAGTCTGCATATCCGCTCTTGGTGGCCCCCTGGATCTGCCCCTGGCCGTAGACGGAACCAGACAAGGATGCGGCGTAAGACTCTTCGTCAAAGGTGCATGGGGAGCCGGACGCCGGCAACGTGGCGCTGGGGGTGAAGCCGGGAGACTGGCCGAGTACTGTCGCCTGCGGCAGGTTTACCGGCTCCCCGCCGGGGCCGGTCATGCCCTTGAAAAGCGCCACCATCTGTTCAGGCGTCATTGAGTTTGGAGCTGTTGCCGCCGTTAGTGCGGAGGCTTTACCCGACTGGCTGATGAGCTCTTTCGCCAGTTCCGACATGGCCTCAAGGGCGGGCTTGGCGTCGGCCTCCGAGTTGAGGTTTGCCACAGCGAGGTTGAGCGTGAGGGACAGGGTGCCGTGCAGGACGCGCAACCCCACTGAGGTGAAGTCTCCCGGGCCCTTCGGCTTGGTGACCTGCGTGACCGCATACTGCTTGTCGGCGATTGGGGGAGCGGCCAGCAACTGGACAGCGTAGGTGGAGGTCCGGCCCGACTCGGTGTAGGCCAGATCGAACTGGCTGCAGCGCGACGGGAGGTCATCGGCATAACCGAAATCGGCCCTGGCGATGGCGTCCCGGTCCGCGCTCCGCAGCACGATCATGATGGTGCTGGTGGGACCGGACTGCCCGCCGGCCGGCGGCATGGCGCCCTCGGCAAAATTGATGTCCTTGTCCGCCCATCGGGTAAACGGGTCCTGGGGGACGAAGGCGATGCAGTCGGCGGGCGTGGTTTTCGTGTCGGTCTGAGGGAAGGAGCCGCTGGCGGCACCGCTGCGCAGGCGCGTTGAATCCTGGGCCGCGGGAAATGGCAGTTTGCGGGTCTGGCCCACTCCGTTGATGATGGCTGCAAGTTCCGCGTCCGAGAACGGCTTGGACGGTGACACTGCCGACCCCGGGATGGAAGGGGAAGCCGGGGCGGGAGGCGCCGAACTGCCGGATGGGCTGGTTCCCGGCGGTGTGCCGCCGGGTGAGCACGCGGCCAAGGCGAGGAGGACGGCCGCCAGGCATCCGAGTCGGCGCCTGCTGTTTCTTCCCGAGGTGGCAACATCATGCTTCACGGGTCCACGAACAGCCATCCCCGGCCTCCTTTGCCACCACGCTAGGCTCCGGCGTCCGGCGCCAGCTAGGGCCGTAGGACCCGGCCAGGCGCAGGGGCACCGAGGGCGGCAGGGCCACCAGGGGCGGCAGCGCCACCAACGCCGACCAGCGGCATGACCTCCAACCGGTTCCCCGGGCCTGCAATGACCAGGATCTGCTGCGTTGTGGCGCCTTCCAGTGCCGCCGTCACCTGCCGGATGACATCCCCGACCCCGGGCGAAGGCTCAGGCGACGGCGGAAGTCCGGGGCCGCCGTCGTCCGCCCGCAGCCAGGTGGTCACCTTGGCGCCGGTGGCGTCAGCGATGCCGCGGGCCAATGCCTCGGGATCCACGGAACCTGATGGATATCCGCTGACCAGGGTGACCCGCTCGACGATGCGCTTGTGCGCGGGTGCCGCGGCGGCAAGCAGTGCCCGGTCATGCCGCCACAGCGCGAAGTGGTAGCCCGCAACGAGGCCCGCCGCCACGAGGAGGCCAAGGGGTGCACGGACCCGGTCCAGGAGGCTTCCGCCCGTGACGTCGCCGAGCAGGAATTCAAAGAGCCGGTAGCCGATGACCAGCAGCGTAATGAGGGCCACCACGGCACTGACGCCGAAAAATGCCACCAGGTAGACGCGCCGGCCGGGCGGAATGTCCTCAGCGGTGCGCGGCTGGTGCCTCGGCTTCCAGGCCAGCCACCAGACCGGTGCCCCCACCACCAGCGAACTGATGCCGCCAAGAAGCAGCGTGCGTGTGGCGCCGCCGGCCAAAGGTGAGACGGCTGCGGCCAGCAGTGCGTTGACCACAACGCCGACGCCGGAGGCTGCCGCGGCGAGGGCTACAGCGGACGTCACCAGGAGGCTGGCGCGGCGGGTCCTGGTGGAACGGGTGACGGACGTGGTGCGGTGGTAGCGCCAGACCAGGGCCCCGATGACAGCGGCCGCGATGGCCGGGGCGAGGGGCTCGAGCAGGTCGTTCGTGGGGTCGCTCCGGTCGAACGCCAGCCGCAGGAGGACAAACAGGATGACCCCCAGCCCGCCCAGGGCGGTGATGCCGGCGACGAAGATGCCCACGGCGATGATGGTGACGTCCACCAGCCCTGTCTGGAAACGCCGGCCGCCGTCCCGGAACCAGTGCCACCACCAGACCGCAGCCCCACCGGCAGCCCATACCAGGGACCGCAGGACAGGGAACCACCATGGCTCAAAGGCGGCCGCTGCCGTGAAACCGCGGATCGCCACGTCCAGGAGGGTGCCCAGCGCGGCAATGGCGGCGCCTGCGCCCAGCAGCAGCCCAAAAACAGAGCCGACGACGGCCCGCACGTCCTCAAGGTGTGACGAGGGTTTGCGGGGGTGCTTCCACATCCACCTGTGCCACCACCAAATAGCCGACCACACCATCCCGTTGGCCAGCGGGGACGGCCATTGGCTTTCCTGCGTATCAATGAAGGAGGTGGCCAAATTCAACAGTGAGGTGGTGGCGATGATCAGCGAAACCGCGTACATCCCGGTCAGGTAGAGGCCCCACCCGGGCGCCCGGCGTTCCGACTCGTCATCAAGGCGTCTCCACACGAACCACCACAGCAGCAGCGCCAGCGGGCCGCCGATCAGGGTGAAGGCCAGGGACAGCGCCAGGCCGGCCACATCGCCGGAGACCAGGGTGGATGCCGTCCGGAAAAGCCGCTCCAGCAGTCCCTGGAGCCCTGAGGCCGAGATCACCACCAGGGCAAACAGCAGGACGTACAGGATCAGCCGGCGCAGGGTTGCCAGCCCGCCCGCCGGGGCAGGGGCCGTGGTTGCTGCCGGCGCCGTCATGGCTTCACCGGCACAACGGTGCAGTCCACCAGTGGGTAAGGCGGCTGGTCGATCAGCCATTTGCCGTTCACCTTCAGGAGCGAGAAGGCGTCCTCCATTTCGTACTCCGACGGGCCGAACGGTCCACCTTGGGATGACCGGACAATCGAAACTTTCACCGTGGCTGAATCGGTGCGTTCCGTCGTCGAAACCAAGACAACCCGGGCGGGTGCCGGCTCGCTGGCGTAGGCGCCCCGGCAACGGCTCTTGGCACCCTCGGTGAGGTACGACTGGGCAGTGGTGTTGTCGCCGTCGATCACTGCCTTGCTGTACCGCTGGACCACCCCGGCCGGGCTCGCCTCATCGAGGGGAGCCGGCTCGCCGCGGGTGAAGACCACTGCGAGGGCAACCACCACCAGCAGAACCACCACCCCCACCAGCGCGAGCAGGATCCGGTCCGGTCTTCGCGCAGTGCGCTCCCTGGCGGCAGTCTCGTCCATGGCGCCAGTATGGGGCAGGGGGATGCGATCCACGCGTGTCTTTTGGCCCGTCTTTGCCGTGCCTGGGCAAAATGCCACGGAGACAGTGGGTGCAGCTTACTCAAGGACCACAGGCAGATGCCCTTTTGGGGCAACTATGTTGTTTGTCGTGCAACGTAATCGAGGCAACTGCGAGTGTTCCAGTCACTTGGGTTAGGTCAGGGACAGCGGAAGACTCTCTCTATTAATGCTTCTGAAAACTCTTGACTGTGTTGCGCGTCACGGCCTATCTTGAAACAACCATGTTGCAAGTAATGCAACTCCAACTTTCATTGGTGGTTTCATGAGCACCCAACAAAACTCACCCGAGGCAGGGATGGTTGCCGCTGACGCCAACGGTCCCGCCCGGGCCGGTGGCGGCACGGACAACGCCGTTGCCAGCAGGGACGTTCGACGCCGGGTGGTCACCGCGAGCTTCATCGGCAACTTTGTCGAGTGGTTCGACTACGCCGTATACGGCTACCTCGCGGCCGTCATCTCGTCGGTGTTCTTCCCTGAAGCAGACCGGCAGACCGCGCTGCTGGCTACCTTCGCCGTCTTCGCGATCTCCTTCTTCGTCCGTCCCCTGGGCGGCTTCTTCTGGGGGCATATCGGCGACAAGCTGGGCAGGCGCAAGGCACTGTCCCTCTCAATCGTCATCATGTCCGTCTCCACCTTCTGCATCGCCCTCATCCCCGGCTACGGAACCATCGGCATGCTGGCCCCGCTCCTGCTGCTCCTGGTCCGCGTGGTCCAGGGCTTCTCGGCGGCCGGTGAATACGCCGGAGCATCAGCCTTCCTGGTGGAATACGCGCCGGCCAACCGCCGCGGACTTTATGCCGCCGTCGTGCCCGCCAGTACCGCCGCCGGCCTGCTCCTGGGCTCACTGATCGCGGCGCTCCTCAGCTCGGTACTCAGCACTGACCAACTGCACGAGTGGGGATGGCGGCTGCCGTTCCTGCTGGCCGCCCCCATGGGCCTGATCGGCCGCTACATCCGCACCAAGCTCGAGGAAACGCCTGCCTTCCGGGCCCTGGCCGACCAGGAGGAATCCGCTCCCAAAGCCCCTGCGCTGGACATGTTCCGGACCTATCGCAAACAGCTGCTGATCGCCTGCGGTGCCGTGCTGCTCAACGCCGTCGGTTTCTACGTCATCCTCAGCTACATGCCCACCTACCTGTCCGAGGAACTGGGCTTCGGTCCCACTGAGTCGTTCCTGGCCACCACCATTGCCCTGGCCAGCTACATCGGCTTCATCTTCCTGACCGGCCTCGCCTCGGACCGGTTCGGCCGCAAGCGCATGCTGATCACCGCGTCCGTGCTGTTCATGCTGCTGACCGTTCCCGCTTTCATGCTGCTGGACACGGGCAACTTCCTGGTGATCGTCCTGGTCCAGATCCTGCTGGGCGGCATGCTCACCCTGAATGACGGAACGCTGCCCAGCTTCCTGGCCGAACTGTTCCCCACCAAAGTCCGGTACAGCGGCTTCGCCGTCAGCTTCAACCTCTCCAACGCGCTGTTCGGCGGCACCGCGCCCTTCATGGCCACCCTGCTGATCGGCATGACCCAGAGCAAGCTGGCGCCGGGCTGGTACCTCGTGGCCGCATCCGCCGTGTCCCTCATGGCCGTGCTGTTCGCCGCCGAAACCTCGCGCAAGCCCCTCAAACACCTCTGACCAACCAGACGGCCCCTAACCCTTCCGGGTACACAGACCAACCTCACTACGCAAACAACACCAACTGCACCAACAGCAGCTGGCACCCACTAGAAAGGCACCACCCGTGACTATCACTGCCGACAACGCCTCCTCCATCGCCGAACTCGATCGCCTCAAGGTCCTGCACAACGGCACCAAGGGCAAGCTCACGTTCTCCGACGCGGAGTTCGAGCGCCGCCTTGGCGGCCTCCGCAAGATCATGGCCGCCAAGGAGCTGGACGCGGTCATCCTCACCAGCTACCACGGCATCAAGTACTACTCCGACTTCCTGTACACCACGTTCGGCCGCAACTACGCCCTGGTGGTCACCTCAGACGACTCCGTCACCGTCACCGCCAACATCGACGCCGGCATGCCGTGGCGCACCTCCTACGGCGAGAACATCGTCTACACCGACTGGCGCCGCGACAACTTCTACTTCGGCCTCCAGGAAGCCCTGCGCCAGCGCGGCGTCAAGGCCAGCCGGCTGGGAGTCGAGGACGACTTCCTCCCGGGCCTGACCCGCGAAAAGATCGCCGCCGCCTTCCCGGGCGCCCAGCTCCTGGACGTCTCCCAGGACGCCATGCGCCAGCGCATGATCAAGTCCGCCGAGGAAATCGAAGTCATCAAGCATGGCGCCCGCATCGGCGACCTGGGCGGCGAGGCCATCCGCAACGCCATCCGCGAAGGAATCTCCGAGTACGAGGTGGCCCTCATCGGCACCGAGGCCATGGTGCACGAGATTGCCAGGACCTTCCCGGACCGCGAGGTCCGCGACACCTGGGTGTGGTTCCAGTCCGGCATCAACACCGACGGCGCCCACAACTGGGCCACCACCCGCAAGCTGCAGCAGGGCGACATCCTCTCGCTCAACTGCTTCCCCATGACCTCCGGCTACTACACCGCCCTGGAGCGGACCCTCTTCCTGGGCCAGCCGGACGAGCGCTCGCTGGAGCTGTGGAACATCAACGTCGAGGTGCACGAGCGCGGCCTGGAACTGATCAAGCCCGGCGCCGTCTGCAAGGACATCGCCGCAGAGCTCAACGAGATCTACATCAGCCACGGCCTGCTGGCCAACCGCACCTTCGGCTACGGCCACTCCTTCGGCGTCCTGAGCCACTACTACGGCCGCGAAGCCGGGCTGGAGCTGCGCGAGGACATCGACACCGTCCTGGAACCGGGCATGGTGGTTTCCATGGAGCCGATGATCACGGTGGCGGACGGCCTGCCGGGCGCCGGCGGCTACCGCGAGCACGACATCCTGGTGATCGGCGAGGACAACTCGGTGGAGAACATCACCAAGTTCCCCTTCGGCCCGGAACACAACATCGTCGGGGCATAGGTAACTGAACAGCCAAGGCGGCGCCGTGAACCCACGGCGCCGCCTTCGGCGTCTATCGCAGACGATAGGGAAAGATGGTGTCCACCATGACTCCTGCAATAACTTCTGACAGCACTGGCAACGGAGCCGGCACCAACGGCGGGACGGACGCCAAAGGAGCCTCCGTCGTCGTCAATGCCATAGCCGTCCTGCGGACCTTCACGGCGGACGAACCGCTGCTGGGCGTCACGGAAATCGCCAACCGCGTGGGCATGCACAAAAGCAGCGTGTCCCGGATCCTGGCCACCTTCGAGCAGGAAAACCTGGTGGAACGCGACCCGGAAACCAAGCGGTTCCGGCTGGGCCTGGGGCTCATCGCCGTCGCCGGACCGCTGCTGGCCGAGATGGAGGAACGCCGCGTTGCCTACCCCGTCCTTCGGCAGCTGACCGAACAGACCGGCGAAACCAGTGCCCTCATGCTGTGGAACGGTGACGAGGCCATCTGCGTGGAGCAAATCGCCAGCCACCACCAGATCAAGCACACCACGCCCCTGGGCGCCCGCTACCGGGATGCAATGAGTGCCTCGGTCCAGGTGTTCCTGTCCACGCTGCCGGCCGAGCGGGTGCGTGAACTGTTGCGCAGCGGAACCATCACCTTCCCGGGACTGGACGACGACGGACTGGCGGCCTACGAAGCAAGGCTCCAGGATGTTGCGCAGCGGGGATGGGCGGGGAACTACGGCGAATCGTCCATGGACGAGGTGGGCGTGGCCGCGCCCGTCCGCGACCACCGCGGCGACGTTGTGGCGGCCGTCCTGATTCCGGCTCCGCGGTTCAGGGTGTCCAAGGAACAGTTCGAGAGTCTGGGGGAGGCCTGCATGGCCGCCGCCGCCAAAGTGACCGGCCGGCTGGGTGGCCGCACGGGAATCTGACGCTGCCAGGTCAGGGCAGTGCCGCCGGGGTGCCGGTCTGAGTCCCGACCGCGCTGACGGCGACCACACCGCCCCAGGGGTCGCTGATCACGGCGCTCCGGAACCCCGGCGTATCCATCGGCGCCATGACAATGCCGCCGCCCAGGGCAACGGCCCGGTCAGCGGTCCTGTCTGCATTGGTGACCCCGAAGTTCACACTCCAATGCGGAGGAACAGCCACGCCGTCGGTGGCGGTGGCGACGGCCACCAGCTGGTCTTCGAGAAGCCACAGTGAAAAGGGCGCGTCCGGCGGTGACTTCAGCTCCCAGTTGAACATTGCCTTGTAAAACTCCTGGGCCTTTCCAAGCTCCGGGGTGTGCAGCGAACTCATGGCCCAGCTATTGGGCTGGTCTGCCAGCTCAACGCCGTCGTTGACGCCCGCCTGCCGCAGGCAGAACAGCACGCCGGAGGAATCGGCAACCAGTTGCGAATGGGCCCGGGCATCGATGGTCCCGAGCTGCCGGCCTCCCGCCTGCTCAGCGAGAGCTGAGGCCTGCCCGATATCACGCACACGGACATGGGTCAGCCAACCCGCGGGCGACCCCGGCGGGGCCTGCCCCACGCCGCCCACAGAGCGGCCGTCAAGGCGTGCCAGCCAGTACCCACCCTCGAACCCCGGCATCGGTAACGCCTCGTCGAACGTCCAGCCGAACAGTCCGCCATAGAACTCTTTGGCCCCCTGGGGGTCCGGTTGCCAGGTGTCGACCCAGCACGGCGCACCCACTGAGGAAGTATTCCGCTTTGCCATCCACCAAGCCCTTTCCATCCGAGTGGCCCGGACCTGGGGGCCCGGCCACAAGGCAATGCCCGGCAAGCATACGCCCGGAAGCGGAGGCCCGCAGGAGATCAGGGCAGCCCGGCCATCCTCGCCGCCAGATGCAGCGCCGCGAGCCGCCCCGTACCGCGGGGATCCCCTCCGCAGAGTTCAAATATCCGTTGCAGCCGGTGATGCATCGACTGCCGCTCCAGATGCAGTTCGCGTGCCGACTGGGCTGTGTTGCAACCGGAGTCCAGCCACACCTGCAGGGTCTCCAGCAGCTGGGACTGCCGCTGTGCATCATGCTCCAGGACTGCCCGCAACTGCCGGCTCACGAACGCTTCCCGGGACGAGGCATCCAGGCAGGTCAGCGCGAGGCTTTCCACGGCAGTGTCCTGGGCATCAACCACAACCAGGCCCCGGGACGGATACCGCCTGCGCGCCGACGCATTCCGCCGGCGGATCTGCCGCACCTCCAGGGCGCGGCGGGCCTCCGCCAGTGACCAGGCTGCCTCCGCCACCCCCTCTGCCAGCGGCCCCACGGCGATCACGGCGTCGTGATCCCCTTCCAGTCCCTGCAGGGACTGAAGGAGCAGCCGCCGCTCCCCGGCAGTCTCGGTGCACGGCAGACCGATCATCACCACCAGCTCGGTGTCGTCAAGGTAGGCGGCGCAGGGGATCCGCTGTGAGCTGAGGAAGTTCTCGATGGCACCACGCAGCTCCTGCGGCGCAGCCGCGTGGATGGCGGCCACCACGGCAGGGGAGTCCGTGGGGAAGCCGGCGCCGGGGGCCAGCTGCTCGAGACGCCACTCCGGTGCGGAATTCAGCACGGCGCGCATCAGTTCAGCACCGGCCAGGGCATGCAGTCCCGGAGGCGTGTGCTGCAGCAGCGCCAGGCCCAGGATGTCCACGGCGCGCTCCCCGGCCACCTGGGCCAGCGCCGTGTCCGCGACATCCGGCACGTGCACCTCGAGCCGTCCCATGAGGACCCCGCGCACGGGGATGTCCACGGTGATGACCGTTCCGCCGGCCACCGGGTAAAAGCCGCCGTGCCCACCTGGCCCGGTGCCGTCGTCGTCAGCTGTTCCTTCTCCCGCTTCCGCGTCTACCCCGTTACTCCAGCCCTCCGGCGCCGCGCTGCCCATGGTTACTCCCCACGGGGAGGTGAGCTTTACGGCTGAGGCGGTGATGCCTGCCAGCACGCCCAGGATCTTGTCCAGTGAAGCGCCATGGGCCAGCTCGGCAGCCATGGCGCGCGTGGCGGCATCCGCCTGCTGCAGGTGCCCCACCGATTCGCTGACAAGCATGGAGTTGATGGCCTGCATGACGCCGACGAACGGCACCACCTTGCGCAGTTCCACCACGGGAAGGCCGTATTCCTCAGCCTTCTGAAGCATGTCTGCAGGGATTTCCGGCAGTGCACCGCCCGTCTCGATGGCCAGGGCAGCGACGCCGCGCTGCGCCAGCTCACGGACGTAGTCCCCGCGTTTGGCCGGGGTGGCGGTGGCCAGCGTGATCCCGCCGCAGAGCAGCAGTTCCCCGCCTCGGAGCAGGGGAGCGATGTCCAGCACCTCGCTGGAGTGGACCCAACGGACCGGCTGGGCGTCTGCCATAGCCCCTTCCGGGTGGACCACGGGATCTGCGGCGGCAAGGGCGGGGTGGGCGAGTATTTCGCCAAGAAACACTGACACGACAGTCCGTAACGTAGAAGAAGGATTTGTTCGACAGATTGTATCTTGTTGCTTGTGATGAGGGCCACATAGCCTTGTTTGTACTTATCCACCTCACGGAGGCCCCCATGCAAGAAAAGCTTTCAACAGCCACGCACGGCCAACCTGACCAGGCCACACAGGACCACAGCGCCGTGGACCATGAAGCCTGGCTGCAGCCCATCCCCGAATCAGCACGCACACGCAAGGTATCCGGCCAGTTCTGGATCTGGGCGGGCGCCAACCTGGCACCCATCAACTGGGTGCTGGGGGCACTCGGTATCCAGCTGGGACTCGGACTCGCGGACACCATTACCGTCCTGGTGCTGGGCAACCTGATCGGCATGCTGCTCTTTGGCTGCTTCGTCCTCCTGGGCCAGAAGACCGGAGCCACCGGCATGGTCCTGGCCCGGGCGGCATTCGGACGGCGCGGCAACTACCTGCCGGCCGCCATCCAGGCCCTGCTGGTCATCGGCTGGTGCGCGGTGAACACCTGGATCATCCTGGACCTGGTCATGGCGCTCTTCGGGACCCTTGGCTGGGTTGACCCGGAAGCCCCCAACTACGCCTGGAAGATCGGCGTTGCGACCTTCATCATGGCCCTCCAGGTTGCCATTGCCTGGTTCGGCTACAAGGCCATCGCCGCCTTCGAAAAATGGACCGTACCGCCCACCATCCTCATCCTGGCCGTCATGTCCGCGGTGGCATGGTTCGGCATGGACATCAACTGGAGCTACGCCGGTCCTGCCGGCGCCGTCCTGGAAGGTTCCGAGCGCATCGCGGCCATGAGCGCCGTGATGACCGCCATCGGCATTGGCTGGGGCATCACCTGGTTCACCTACGCCGCGGACTACTCCCGGTTCGTCAGCACCAGCGTCCCCAAGAAGAGGGTCTACCTCGCTTCGGTACTGGGCCAGTTCATCCCCGTGGTGTGGCTCGGCGTCCTGGGCGCCAGCCTGGCCACCAACAGCGGCGAGATCGATCCCGGCAAGCTGATTGTCATGAACTTCGGCGCCATGGCGCTGCCCGTACTGCTCATGGTGCTCCACGGCCCCATCGCCACCAACATCCTGAACATCTACACCTTCTCCGTGGCCACCCAGGCCCTGGACATCTCCATCAGCCGCCGCAAACTCAACCTGTTCGTGGGCGTCTTCTCGCTCGGCGCCGTCGTCTTCTTCATCTTCCAGGAGGACTTCGCAGCGGTACTCGACGCCTGGCTGATCGGCCTGGTGGCATGGGTGGCCGCCTGGGGCGGCATCATGCTGGTGCACTACTTCTGGCTGGAGAAGCGCTGGCCGGGCGGCACCGACCGTCTGTTCGACGGCGTGGGCACCAAGCGGCTGCCGGTGGTCAACTTTGCCGGGGTCATCTCCCTCGTGGCCGGGATCTTCGCTACGTGGCTGTTCATGTACGGCCTGATCCCCATCATGCAGGGCCCCATCGCCGTGGCCCTGGGCGGCTGGGACCTGTCCTGGCTGGCCGGCGGCCTGACCAGCGCCGGGGTGTACGCCATCCTCGGCCCGCGGCAGCACATCCGCTACCTCGCCCTGGAGCCGCGCACCACGCAGAAGGTGGACGCCACCCCTGGCGCGACCGCTCCCGAAGCAGGGAGCCCGGAGAGCACGCCCGCTCTTCCCGCCCTCTAAGCTCACCACCCCGAAGAACCTGGCGGGCGCCCTGCGCCCGCCGAAAGGATTTCCCGTGAACAAGCCCGCCATCGCGGACGCCCTGCACCCCATCACCTGGCCCGAGGGCTTCAAGGCCGCAGCGTCCTTCACCTTCGACGTGGACGCCGAGTCCTGCACCATCGCCCACGATCCCGCCGGCACCCGGCGCATGTCGTTGATGAGCCACCAGTCCTATGGCCCCAAGATCGCGGTCCCGCGGCTCCTGGCCATCCTGGCCCGCCAGGACATCCAGGCCACCTTCTTCATTCCCGGCTTCACCGCCGAGTCCTACCCCGACGTGGTCCGGCAGATCGTGGACGGCGGCCACGAGGTGGCCCACCACGGCTACCTGCACGAACCCATGCAGGGCATCGACGCCGCCACCGAGGCCAGCTACATCGACCGTGGCCTGGAGGCACTGGCCAAAGTCGCAGGTGTCCGGCCCGTGGGGTACCGGGCTCCGTGGTGGGAGCTCAACTGGCACTCGCCGGGCCTCCTGGCGGACCGCGGGTTCCTCTACGATTCGAGCCTGCTCGACGGCGACGCACCCTACCGCTTCGCTGTCGCCGCGGACGATCCCCGGGACATCGTGGAGATTCCCGTGGACTGGACCCTTGACGATTGGGAGCAGTACGCCTTCTACCCCGGCGTTACAGGCAGCGGCGTGATCGAGAGCCCGGCCAAGGTCCTGGAAATGTGGACCCTCGAAGCCCAGGCCCACCACTCCCAGGGCAGCTGCTTCGTCCTCACCAACCACCCGTTCATTTCCGGCCGGCCGTCCAAGGCTGTAGCGCTGGAGCAGCTGATGGAGCGGGTGAAGGCAATGGACGGCATGTGGGTGACCACCATGGAGAACATTGCCCGGCACACCCAGGCCACGGTCACCGAGGTCCACACCCACGCGCGGATCGAGGTGCCGGTATTCCCGGGCGCGGGTGCACAGTTCAAGCCGGCCGTCGGGCGGCTGGGGGTGCTGGCCTAGCGTCCGTGGGCATTTAGCGGCCGGCGGCGGGATTTCCCGCCGCCGGCCGCTTTTGGTTGCCCATGGACACCATCCGCGGTGCCGCCTATGGTGGCCGGAAAGGCCGGCGCCACCGGCCGGGAGGAGCTTCGATGGGACTTATGAACAACGCAACGGACGGAATCGAGCAGGAGCTCGACTGGCAGGTTCCGCTCTACGAACAGCTCCACCGGAATCCGGAACTCGGCCTCGCCGAACACCAGACCTCGGAAGCCGTTGCGGCGAAGCTGGCGGCCTGGGGTTTCGACGTCCGGCACTTTGGCGGCACCGGTGTGGTGGGCGTCCTTGCCAACGGACCCGGCCCGGGCGTCCTGGCCCGGGCCGACATGGACGCCCTCCCGGTCACCGAGGCAACCGGGGCAAGCTACTCCTCCGCCGTCCCAGGGGTGATGCACGCGTGCGCGCACGACATGCACGTGGTGGCCCTGCTCGGCGCGGCGAAGTACCTGGCAGACCACCGGGATGCCTGGCGGGGAACCTACACCGCCCTGTTCCAGCCGGCAGAGGAGACGGCGGCAGGCTCGCAGGCAATGCTCGACGACGGCCTGGCCGGCGGAATCCCGCGGCCGGACGTCGCACTGGCCCAGCACGTCATGCCCACCGAGGCGGGAACCATCGGCACCACGCCGGGTCCGGTGCTCTCGGCCGGCGACTCTGTACGGATTACCGTCCACGGCCGCGGCGCCCACGGCTCCATGCCGCACAAGTCCGTGGATCCGGTGGTGCTGGCCGCCTCGATCGTCCTCCGCCTGCAGACTGTGGTGTCCCGCGAAACGATTCCGGGGGAGTTCGCAGTGCTGACTGTTGGCTCGGTGAGCGCCGGAGCCACGGCCAACATCATCCCGGACCGGGCGGAGCTGCTGCTCAACCTCCGCACATACGACCTTGCCGTCCGGGCCGCCATGATGGCCGCCATCGAGCGGATAGTACGGGGCGAGTGCGCAGCCGCCGGTTCGCCGCAGGAACCGGAGTTCGAGTATTACGACCAGTACCCGCTGACCAGCAACGATGCGGAGGCCAACGCCCGGGTCACTGCAGCCTTCACCAGGACCTTCGGAGCGGACGCTGTCTACCGCACCGCCCCGCAGACGGCGTCAGAGGACTTCAGCCGCATCCCTGACGCATTCGGCATCCCGTACGTCTACTGGATCGTCGGGTCCGTGCCCCCGGAAACCTACCGGCGGGCCGTGGCGAATGGCACGGTGGACGCCGATATCCCTGCCAACCACTCGCCGTCGTTCCTGCCCGCCGTTGACCCTACCCTCCGCATGGCCACCCGGGCCCAGGCGGCGGCCGCGCTCGCCTACCTCGGTGCGGACGAAGCCTAGCCGGCCACGGACAGCAGGGACTTCATCTGCGCTGCGGCGTCGCTGCCCGGGGCCGGTGTGTACACCACGATGTGCAGGTCCGGCCGGTCCGACGGGGACACCTGGTGGTGTTCCAGCTGGAGCACCCCGACGGCGGGATGGTGGAAAAGGCGCTCGCGGGACTCGAAACCCAGGATGTCGTACAGGTCCCAGCCCTGCCGGAACTCCGGGCTCGCTTCCTTGAGCCGCTCCACCTGGTACTGAATGTCCGGATCGCCCAGCCGCTGCCCGGTTTCGGCCCGGAACTCTGCAAGGAAGCGCTTGCTGGTGGTGTCCCAGTCCGGAAGCAGGTTCCGGACGTAGGGGTCGGTGAACACCAACCACAGCAGGTTCCGGTCTGCCGCCGGCACGGTGGCGATATTGGGATACAGCGCCGCGTAGGCCTTGTTCCACCCGGCCACGCCCCAGTCCGGGAACAGGGCGAAGGACGGGTTGGGGTCCAAGGCATCCAGCAGGCGCTGGATGTGGGGCGGGGCGGTATCGGCTGCCGGCCCGGCGGGAGCTGCGGAGGCGTATCCGCCCAGTGACAGAACGTAGCCCAGGCCGGTGCTGGACAGATGCAGTGCGCGGCTGATGGCCTCGAGGACCTGCCGGGACGGGCTGATATCCCGGCCCTGCTCCAGCCACGTGTACCAGGTGACGCTGACGCCGGAAAGGAACGCCACCTCCTCGCGGCGGAGCCCCCGTTCACGGGTGCGGCCGACGGGCGGCAGGCCGTAGTCGGCCCGCAGCGCCTGGTCGCGCCGTGCCCTCAGGAACAGGCCAAGTTCTTTTCGGCGCCCAGGATCACTCACCGGGAAATACTATTACTCTGGTACTTTCACTACTAGTAGCAGCGCTGTCTTCCGTCCGCGTCGCCCAGGCAAGAGGATGGTAAGCATGCCTGCACTCCGCTCTAAAACAGTCACCCATGGCCGCAACATGGCCGGCGCCCGCGCACTGCTGCGCGCCTCCGGCGTCGCCAATTCAGACATCGGCAAGCCGATCATTGCCGTGGCCAACTCCTTCACCGAATTCGTCCCCGGCCACACCCACCTTGCCCCCGTGGGCCGGATCGTCTCCGACGCGATCCTCGCCGCCGGCGCCGTGCCGCGCGAGTTCAACACCATCGCAGTGGATGACGGCATCGCCATGGGCCACTCCGGCATGCTCTACTCGCTGCCGTCCCGCGACCTGATCGCTGACTCCGTGGAGTACATGGTCAACGCCCACTGCGCCGACGCATTGGTGTGCATTTCCAACTGCGACAAGATCACCCCGGGCATGCTCATGGCGGCGCTGCGCCTGAACATCCCCGTAGTCTTTGTCTCCGGCGGCCCCATGGAGGCCGGCCGCGTGACCCTGACCGACGGCTCCGTGCGCTCCCTGGACCTGGTCAACGCGATCGCCGACGCCGTGGACGAGTCCATCTCCGACGCGGACATCAACCTCATCGAAGAGAACGCCTGCCCCACCTGCGGTTCCTGCTCCGGCATGTTCACCGCCAATTCCATGAACTGCCTCACCGAGGCCATCGGCCTTTCCCTGCCCGGCAACGGCTCCGTGCTGGCCACCCACACCGCACGCAAGGCGCTGTACGAGAAAGCGGGCGCCACCGTCGTCGAGCTGGTGAAGCGCTATTACGACGGCGACGACGACTCCGTGCTGCCGCGCTCCATCGCCACCGCCAAGGCCTTCGACAACGCCATGGCCCTGGACATCTCCATGGGCGGCTCCACCAACACCATCCTGCACCTGCTCGCCGCTGCCCAGGAGGCGGGCGTGGACTACGGCCTGGCAGAGATGGACGCCAAATCACGCCAGGTGCCCTGCCTGGCCAAGGTGGCCCCGAACGTTGCCAAGGACAAGACCTACTACATGGAGGACGTGCACCGCGCCGGCGGCATCCCCGCCCTGCTGGGCGAGCTGAACCGCGGCGGTCTGCTGCACAAGGACGTCCACTCCGTGCACTCCGCCGACCTGGACGGCTGGCTGGACGACTGGGACATCCGCGGCGGCAAGGCCACCGAGGAAGCCAAAGCCCTGTGGCACGCGGCCCCCGGCGGCGTCCGCTCTTCCACCGCGTTCTCGCAGTCGAACGAATGGACCTCCCTGGACACCGACGCCGCAGAGGGCTGCATCCGCTCCGTGGAGCACGCCTACTCCAAGGACGGCGGCCTGGCCGTGCTGCGCGGCAACATTGCCGTGGACGGCGCCGTGGTGAAGACCGCCGGCGTGGACGAATCCATCTGGACCTTCTCCGGCCCGGCTGTGGTGTGCGAATCCCAGGACGAAGCCGTGGAGAAGATCCTGAACAAGCAGGTCAAGGAGGGTGACGTGGTGGTGATCCGCTACGAAGGCCCCAAGGGCGGTCCGGGCATGCAGGAGATGCTCTACCCCACGTCCTTCCTCAAGGGCCGCGGCCTGGGCAAGAAGTGCGCGCTCATCACGGACGGCCGCTTCTCCGGCGGTACCTCCGGCCTGTCGATCGGCCACATCTCCCCGGAGGCTGCGTCAGGGGGAACCATCGCGCTGGTGGAGGACGGTGACGTCATCAGCATCAACATCTCGCAGCGCTCCATGGAGTTGGAAGTTTCCGACGAGATCCTCGCCGAGCGCCGCGAGAAACTGTTGGTCAACGGCGGGTACAAGCCCAAGGACCGGGACCGCCAGGTGTCCGCTGCCCTGCGCGCCTACGCCGCCATGGCCACCTCCGCGGACAAGGGTGCCGTCCGGGACGTGTCCCTCCTGGAGCGCTAACGCCCACACCCGGGCGGGGGAGGAGGCAGGACAGGTCCTGCGGCACTCCTCCGCCCGGGCACAACGGGCCAAAGGGCCCGTCCTGTGGTTCGGCCGCTCGGGTACCCTGTTCACATGGTGCAGGGAGAGGCCGATTTCCGGGCTGAAGGCATCCTGCTCGCCGGGGCAGGACGGGCCATTCTGCTGCAGCTTGCCAACCCTGCGATCGGCCGCGGCGTGGCGGCGCACAGCACGTTCACCCAACGCCCGGTAAACCGCCTCAAGGGCACTCTCACGTACGTCTACGGCATCGTGTACGGAACTGAGGAGCAGGTCAAGGAAGTCCGGCGCCGGGTGAACCGCGCGCACGTTCCGGTACGCCGCACGGCGGGCGAACCGTCCGCCGGTTACAACGCCTTCGATCCGGCGCTGCAGCTCTGGGTGGCAGCGACGCTCTATGACACGGCGCTGACCATCGTCGAGAAGATCCGCGGCCCGCTCGGTGACGAGGCGGCCGACGCAATGTACCGGGACTACGCACGGATCGGCACCGCCCTGCAGCTTCCACCGGACATGTGGCCGAAGGACCGGGCGGCGTTCAGCCGCTACTGGGATGAGCAGCTTTCCACCCTCCGTGCCGAGAAAGAAGGCGTGCGCGTGGGGCGCGGCCTGCTGTTCCCCAAGCACACCGCACTCTGGTACCGCGCCATCATGCCTTCTGCGAGGTTCCTCACCGCCGGGCTCCTCCCGGAGCAGTTGCGGAAGGACTTCGGCCTCGTGTGGAGCGACCGCCACCAGCGACGCTTCGACCTGACATGGCGCATCCTTGCGGTGGCTTACCCCATGCTGCCGGTGCGCATCAGGCACTGGTTCAAGGATTACTGCCTGGCGGAACTTGAAAAAGACCTGCGAAAGAGCCCGCAAACTACGCAGCGGCAAGGAACCACTGCGTAGTTCCATGGCAGTCTTGCCCTAAAGGGGGTCTGCCAAAACCGGTTTCAGCAGGGCCCTCGCCAGGGCTCGGTGAGCACGGTTTGATGGAAGGCATGGCCCCCGAAACAACTGTCACCAGCACCCGTGCGCCCCAAAAACCCGGCGTGCAGCACCACGCGCACTGGGGAGGCGTCTTCGCGATGTCCCTGTGCGTCTTCGCCCTGATCGCCTCCGAATTCATGCCGGTCAGCCTGCTCACCCCGATGGCCGCCGAACTCCGGGTTTCCGAGGGGATGGTGGGGCAGGGCATCGCGATCTCCGGCCTTTTCGCCGTCGCCACCAGCCTGTCGGTGTCCACGCTGGCCGGCAGCATGAACCGCAAGACCCTGCTGCTGGGCCTGACCACGGTGATGGCTGTTTCCGGTGCCCTGGTCGCGATGGCCCCGGGATACCTGCTCTTCATGGTCGGCCGTGCCCTCATTGGCGTGGTCATCGGCGGTTTCTGGTCCATGTCCGCGGCCACCGCCATGCGGCTGGTGCCGGCCCACCAGGTGCCGCGCGCCCTGGCGGTCTTTAATGGCGGCAACGCCCTGGCCACCGTGCTGGCTGCGCCGCTGGGCAGCTACCTGGGCTCATTCATCGGGTGGCGTGGAGCGTTCTTCTGCCTGGTTCCGGTGGCGTTGCTCGCCCTGGTCTGGCAGTGGATCAGCCTTCCTTCCATGCCAGTGGAAAAGCGGGCGTCCGGAAACGTCCTCGGAATTTTCGCCGCATTCAAGAGCCCGGCTGTCGCCTGGGGGATGGCCGCCTGCGGCACCTTCTTCATGGGCCAGTTCGTCCTGTTCACTTACGTCCGTCCGTTCCTGGAGCGGGTGACCGGCGTGGAGGTGGCCACGGTGTCGCTCGTATTGCTGGTGATGGGTGTGGCAGGGTTTGCGGGCACCATGCTGATTGGCCGGTTCCTGGGGAAGGGCCTGTACCGGACGCTGGTCACCATCCCGGCGCTTATGGCGGTCATCGCCGCCGCCCTGGTCCCCACCGGCGGCTGGCTCGCCGTCGTGATGGTCCTCCTGGGTGTTTGGGGGCTGCTGTCCACGGCCGCCCCGGTGGGCTGGTGGAGCTGGATCGCAGAGGCCATGCCCCACGACGCCGAGGGAGGTGGGGGCCTGATGGTGGCCGTCGTCCAGACCTCGATCGCTGTCGGATCAACGCTGGGCGGCGTCCTGTTCGACTCAGCCGGCCACGGCGGCGCCTTCATGGTGGCCGCCGCTGTCCTCGCGGTCTCGTCGGTCCTGGCGTTCGTGACGGCACGGATCACAAGCCGGACCGCCTGACCGACCAACAGATTTTTCCAATTAGCCGAAATAACAGGAGGAGAACATGAAGTACACCAAGAGCGGCGGCCAGACAGGAGCCGGACCGAAGGAATGGTTCACCGGCACCGTGCAGATTGACGGCATCCGCAACCCCGATGAACAGTCGGCGGTCGGGTGCGCCCACGTCCGCTTCGCCCCCGGTGCCCGCACCGCCTGGCACCACCATCCCAAGGGCCAGACCCTGTACGTCACGGACGGCATTGGACTGGTGGCGCGGCGCGGCGGGCAGGTCCAGGAAATCCGTCCCGGCGACGTGGTCTACATCGAGCCGGGGGAGGAGCACTGGCACGGGGCAACACCGGAGCGGTTCATGGCCCACGTCGCCATGCAGGAAGCGGACGAAAACGGGCAGGTGGTCACCTGGCTCCAGCACGTCACCGATGAGGAATACGGGGCCTGAGCACCCCTAACGACGGTGGGGGGGGGGGGGGGGGGGGGGGGGGCGCGGGGGGGGGGCCCCCGCCGCCCCCCCCCCCACCTTCTTTCGTGGCAGCTTAGTCCTCGTAGGTGTTCGCGATGTAGACGTCGCACGGGGCGTTGTGCGCCACGCTGTTGGCAACGCTGCCCAGGAGCCGGCCGATGCCGCGCATCCTGCGGTTGCCCACCACGATCACCCGGGCGTCCAGGCGGATGGCTTCCTTGATCAGCGAATCAGCCGGCTTGCCGCGGGCGGCGAAGTGGGTGATCTCCACTCCCGGCCGCGATGCGCCCAAGGACTTTGCCACCATCTCCGAGCTGTCCGCGTTGGAGATCCGTACCTTGTCCGAGCCCACCCCAAAGGTTTCGGCGTTCTCGATCTCAAAGGCGGTCACTACATGGAGGGACGCTCCCAGTGACTCCGCCAGGTCCAGCGCCACTTCTGCGGCCTTCCGTGCGGACGGGCTGGCATCCACACCTACTACAACTACATTCGCCATTCGTTCGCTCCTTCGTATAGTCCTGCATTCAACGTTTATTGGCCAGTCTAAGGACTACCCGCCCGGAGCCCGCCTAACCGTAGACTCTGAAGGCGGGTCATGAGTGGGTTGATGGGGGAACATGGGTGAGCTTGCCAATCAGGTTGCGCAGGATCGGACGGGCCTTCCGCCTGTCTATGTGGACGTGCCGGATGAATCAGGAATGCCGGGTGCAGGTACCAGCAGACTCCTGAACGCCGGCCTGACCGAGGCTGAGTCTGCCGTTGCCGCGGAGCCGGCGCCGTCACTCCAGCCTTCCAGGAAACAGGAACGCCGGACCATTGTCCTGCACGCCACTTGGATCCTGGGGTGCATCACTGCGGGAGTGATGCTGGGACTCTACAAGGATGCGGTCCAGGACGGGGACGCCGGACAAGCCGGCTGGGTGTTGACAGCGCTGGCAGTCCTCGTCCCGTGCCTCGTCGTGCTGGGCGCCTACCCGAAGTGGAAGAGGCGGAAGTTCATCAAGGACTATAAGCAGCGGCACCAGGCCTGGGTGGCCCGTTTCATCGGTAACTGGCCGCTCCGTGAGCGGCTGCTCGACGTCGACGCCATCCCTGATGTTTGGCAGCGGGTCAGCACGCGGACCATGGCGGACACCTTGGAAGCAGACCGGAGGTCCATCCTTGGCGCAAGGATTCCCAAGGGAACATCCCGCCCAGCTGCTGGCCGAGGCCCTCGCCGCCGTGAACGCCTGGGCGCGGGCACCCTGGTCCGACCCGGCCCTGTACCGCACTGCCCAGGACGCCGTCGAACGCTTCGGCGAACTCGCAGGCCGGCGGCGGGCGGACGCTGCGCCGCCCGGGCCGCCGTCGAACGTTCAATAGCCGGCGTTGTTCCTAGCCGCCCACCGTCGCCTGCGCCGTTTCCACGATGTTCTCGGTGACGGCCCAGGAGGCCAGGAGCTTGAGGGCTTCCGCGGACGGGCTGCCGGGGGTGGCGGGATAGACGGTGAGGGTATGCCCCGGGTCCTCTTCCAGGCCCAGCACCTGGTAGTTCAGCTCGAGGAGTCCCACCACGGGATGCTGGAAGAACTTGGTGCCGGCGTAGTGGCGGCGGACGTTGTGGGCTGCCCACAGCGTGCGGAATTCGTCGCTGCGCATGGACAGTTCCCCGATCAGCTCGGCGATGCCCTTGTCATGGGGATTGCGGCCGGCCTCCCGCCGCAGGATGGCCACGTTGGTGTTGGCCGCCCGTTCCCAGTCCGTGTAGAAGTTGTGGGCGCGGGGGTCCAGGAAGATGAACCGGGAGTGGTTGGCCGGCCGTGACGGAGTGCGGTACATGTCCGAATACAGGGCATAGCCCAGGGTGTTGGCGGCCACGATGTCCAGGCGGTTGTTGCCGATGAAGGCCGGCGCCTCCGTGATGGCGTCCAGCAGGTACTGCAGCTCCGGCCGGACCTTGGACGGGGCGGAGCCGCCGGCGCCCGCAGCCCGCTTGCGGCCCGAGGTGTTGGCTGCCCGGGCCAGGTCATAGAGGTGGTCATGTTCGGCGCGGTCCAGTTCCAAGGCACCGGCGATGGCATCCAGGACGCTGTCAGAAACACCGTGCAGGTTTCCCCGTTCCAGCCGCGTGTAGTAGTCCACGCTGACGCCGGCCAGCCGCGCCACTTCCTCCCGCCGGAGCCCCGGTACGCGGCGGCGGCCGCCATAGGGTTCGATGCCCGCCTGCTCGGGGGTAATCCGCCCACGGCGTGAAGACAGGAACTGCCGTACCTCGGCTCGGTTATCCATAGGGAACACGTTACGACGGATGGCAGGACCCTAAGGAGGTTCTGCCGGAACCAGTTACAGCAGGGCCCTCGCCAACGATGCCTGGGCCGGGTTTGATGGGAATGTCCCTTTCAGCCGTTTCACCATGTGGAGGACCCAGCATGCGCGCAACCATCATGCACGCGCCCGGAGACGTCCGGGTCGAGGATCGCGACAAACCAGCCGTCCGGCAGCCCACGGATGCGGTCATCAAACTCGTTGCCGCCTGCGTCTGCGGGTCGGACCTGTGGCCCTACCGCGGCGCCGACAAAATCTCCAAGCCCGCGCCGATGGGCCACGAGTACGTGGGAATCGTCGAGGAGGTCGGTGCGGGGGTCAGGAATGTCCGGCCGGGCCAGTTCGTCGTCGGGTCATTCTTTGCCTCCGACAACACCTGCGAAATCTGCCGCTCCGGCTACCAGAGCGCGTGTGTCCACCGCCAGGGCGTGGGCGGTGCACAGGCAGAATACATGCGCGTTCCGCTGGCGGACGGCACCCTGGTGGCCACGCCCGGCATGCCCGACGCCGGCAAGGTTCCGTCGCTGCTTGCGGCCTCCGACGTCCTGGGGACAGGATGGTTCGCCGCCAAGGCCGCCGAGGTGGGTCCGGGGAAGACCGTGGCAGTAGTGGGCGACGGCGCCGTGGGACTTTTGGGGGTCCTCGCAGCGCAGCAGATGGGTGCTGAACGGATCATCGCCATGTCCCGGCACGGGGACCGGCAGGCGCTGGCACGCGAGTTTGGCGCCACGGACATCGTGGAGGAGCGCGGGGACGAGGGCGTGAAGAAGATCAAGGAACTCACCGGTGGCCTCGGTGCACATTCCGTCCTGGAAGCCGTGGGCACGCAGGAATCGATGCTGCAGGCCATCCACGCCACCAGGGCGGGCGGCCATGTGGGCTTTGTGGGAGTCTCCCACGATGTGGCGTTGCCAGGGCGGGACCTGTTCTATTCGCATGTGCACCTGCACGGCGGCCCGGCTCCGGTCCGGCAATACCTGCCGGAGCTGATCGACCTGATCCTCAGCGGCACGATCAATCCTGGAAAAGTGTTTGACCTGGAACTCCCGCTCGAGCAGGCCGCGGACGCGTACAAGGCCATGGACGAACGCCGCGCCATCAAGGTGCTCCTGCGCCCCTAGCGCATCCTTTTCCCCAAGGGCCCAAGGGTAGGACTCTCAAGACCAGTCACAACAGGGCCACCTTGGTGCCACCTTTTCCCGGGTTTGCTCCGAACAACCCCGGTAGCATTTATATGTCCCCCCAACAGATCACAGGAGAACCATGACTACCGTCAAGGCTTATGCATCCCCGTCCGCCACGGAGGACCTGGTGGCTACCACCATTGAGCGCCGCGAAGTGGGCCCTCATGACGTCCTGATCGACATTAAGTTCGCCGGCATCTGCCACTCGGACATCCACACCGTCCGCGGTGACTGGGGCCCGCAGCAGTACCCGCTGGTGCCCGGCCACGAGATTGCCGGCATCGTCACCGAGGTGGGGGCCGAGGTGACCAAGCACAAAGTGGGCGACCGCGTTGGTGTTGGCTGCATGGTCAACTCCTGCCGGGAATGCGTCAACTGCCAGAAGGGCGAGGAGCAGTACTGCCTCAAGGGCAACACCGGCACCTATGGCGCCGTTGACCGCGACGGCACCATTACGCAGGGTGGCTACTCCACCCACATTGTGGTCACTGAAGACTTCGTCGTCACCATCCCCGAGGGCATCGACCTCGACGTCGCCGCACCGCTGCTGTGCGCCGGCATCACCACCTACTCACCGCTGCGGCACTGGGGTGCCGGCCCCGGCAAGAACGTTGCCGTCGTCGGTCTCGGCGGCCTGGGCCACATGGCCGTCAAGCTCGCCCACGCCATGGGTGCCGAGGTGACTGTCCTGTCGCAGTCGTTGAAGAAGCAGGAGGACGGCCTGAAGCTTGGCGCCGACCACTACTTCGCCACGAGCGACGAGAACACCTTCTCTGAACTCGCCGGCTCCTTCGACCTGATCATCAACACGGTCAGCGCCTCGATCGACATCAGCTCCTACCTGGGCCTGCTGAAGCTCGACGGCGCCCTGGTCAACGTGGGTGCCCCCGCGGAACCGCTTCCCGTCAACGCCTTCGCGCTGATCGGCGGACGCCGTTCCTTCGCCGGTTCCATGATCGGCGGCATCCGCGAGACCCAGGAGATGCTCAACTTCTGCGCCGAGCACGGCCTGGGCGCCGAGATCGAGGTCATCCCGGCTGGGAAGATCAACGACGCCTACGAGCGCGTGCTGGCATCGGATGTCCGGTACCGCTTCGTGATCGACACCGCCACCTTCTAAAGCACTACCCCCGCTTTTACGGCGCGCGCGGCGGGCCGGCTCCCAGAAGGGGCTGGCCCGCCGTCGGGCTTTAAGGTAGGGGACGACGGCGGTACAGGCCTTACGGACGAAGGGCCGCCAGGATGGAAACGGCCGGGCCTTCCTTCGTGTCCCGGTAGTTGATGCCGGCCCACAGGTTCAGCCACTCCGGCTCCCCTGCTGCGGCGGCTGCGGCACGCAGGGGAGTGGTGAGGTGGTGGATCTCCGGGTAGCCGTACGGGGCGTGGCCGTCATGGCGGCGCATGAACTCGTTGTAGAGGCCGCGCGCGTTGCGGCCGGAGAAGGCACGGGTGAGGGCGGTGGTGGTGAAATGGTCCGGCGACGACAAGGCAGCCCGGTGCGCGGGCTTGGTTCCCGCTTCATCAGCGCGGAGGAATGCGGTGCCGGCCTGGACCGCAACGGCTCCGACGGCGAGCGCAGCCCGGGTGTGCTCAGACGAGGCAATGCCACCCGCCGCGATAAGGGGCACCTCCAGATCAGACAGCGCGCCCAGGATCCCGTGGAGGGGCACCAGGGGAGCAGGCACATCCGGCTTGAACGTTCCGCGGTGGCCTCCGGCTTCCGGGCCCTGGACGCACAGCGCATCGGCGCCTGCCGCCAGCGCCCGCAGGGCTTCTTCGCGGTCCGTGACTGTGGCGATGACGTATATTCCGCGGTGCTGCAGTGCTTCCACCACGCTGGTTTCCGGGATGTCGAAGGTGAATGAAACGACCTCCGGTGCCAGGTCCAGCAAGGCCTCGAGCTTTTGGTCCCAGTCGTCATCGTCATGCCGCGGCTCGCCGAGGCTCACGCCGAAGCGCTCGGCGTCCGGGGCCAGCGAGTCCACGTATTGCTGCAGGGACGCTTGGCTGATGACGGACGCCTGGGGTACGAAGAGGTTCACGCCGAACGGCTTGTCCGTTTGTCCCCTGACGGCCTCGATCTCGGCGCGCATGGTTGCGGCGGTCTTGTAGCCTGCAGCGACGAAGCCCAGTCCGCCGGCCCCGCTGACGGCCGCTGCCAGCCGTGGGGTGGAGGGTCCCCCGGCCATGGGTGCCTGGATGACGGGCAGTGCCAGCGACTCGAACCTGAACTTGGTGCCCTTCTGGTGGGTAGCCATGTGCCCTTCCCGTCGTTTGGGTGTACCTGACGAATGCTACGCCGGTCCGGGTGGACAGTTCACGCCCGAAATATCTGCGGTCGTGTCACCCGTTTCGTGGACGGAAAAGGACGTTGACGACGGCGGGTGGGGCCCGCCGTCGTCAACGCCCTGTGCGGGTGGGCCGCTTAGAGGGCCAGCGCCGGCTCGTTCCCGCGCACGCTCAAGGTGAAGGTGTTGGGCCCGCTGCAGGTGACGGCGATGCGGCAGGTGGTGGTGTTGTGGCGCGCGGAGAGGTCGGAGACCGCGGAATCGAGGGTCTCGTGGAGGGAGGTCCGGTCCCAGATCTTCAGCGTCACGGATTCGGCAGTGTTAAACGTCATTGTTCAGTACTTTCCTGTGTCAAGCCGGTTTTGTCCCCGGCAATGGCCTGTCCGCGCTCGGAGGGTCGGTGGCCTGTGCTCACCGGTGGGCCTCGTTGCGTCACCAGGATGTCAAGGGCGGATGTTTCCGGCCCTGCCTATCCATAGTGCCCATGGCGGATGGGCGCACTCAACCAAATCACGCATTTGTTGCGAGTGAATCTCATCACGTGTGATCCGGGTTACAGCTACTCGTCGAAGTGGGCGGTGATCCTCTGTTCTCCGGAGATTGAGGTGATGACGGTGGCTGCCACTTCCCTCAGCTTGACGTTCCTGGTGCTTGAGGCGTGCGAGAGGATGCTGAAGGCGGTATCCCGGTCGCAGCGGTTTTGGGCCATGGTCGCACCCACCGCCATGTCGATCACGGTGCGTGACTGCATTGCGGCGGTGAGGTCATTCCTGGCTTCCCGGAGCTGGGAGATCCGCAGGATCAACCGCAGTGAACTGGCGGCTTGGGCCGCGAACGATTCCACGGTGGCGACGTCCTCCCCGGAGAACCCGTTGCTGCGGCCCGAGTAGAGATTCAGTACCGCTTCTGCTTCCCCCGCCAAGTCCAGCGGGACGGCAAGGATCGAGGACACGCCGTGCTCTGCAGCCGTCCTGACATAAGGGCGCCAGCGGTCTTCGCCGGCCAGGTCTGGCACAAGGAGGGTGGATCCCTGCCGGAGCGCGGTAAGGCACGGGCCCTGGCCGAATCCGTTCTGCAGCTCGTCAAGGGCCCATGCCGCAGGGTCGCTTGCTGCCACAGCCTGGGGCCGCTTGTGCCGCAGCACCGTGACGCCGCTGTGGATCGTGTTCCCGGGGACGGACAACCGGGTACTGGCAAGCATCGCCAGTTCGGTGAGGAAGGCCTTGATGTCCGGGCTTTCCAGCACGAGTTGCTGCAGCGACAGCTCTGCTGCCTCCAGCGGCCATCCCTCGGATTCCCGGAACGGCTGCTCCTCGCTGCCGGTCATTGGTCCTCACCCGCGGTCAGTTCCCTCATGGCCGTGGCGATCAACCCCACCTGGGAGGCCGGAAGGTGGAGCGCTTCGTTGAGGTAGGCGTCGAATGACATTTCGTCAGCGTCGCCGCCGAGGCCGTAGTAGTACGTCCACAGTTTCAGCATCGGTATCTGCGTCTCGCGGAAACGCCGGGCAACGTCCCTTCGCTGCTCGTCGGCTTCCAGTAGTTGGTCGGGGTCCCCGGTCCAGTCGGCGTTCATCCTTGCGGTCCCATGGGCCCGGCGGTGGTCAGCGCATTGTTCCCGGCCATCGGGCCTCGATCCATAGTTGCGCCAGAATTGCTTTTCCTGGCTGGCGGCCGCCCGCTCTTGGCGCGTTCGGCCCGTGCATTCAACCTCCGGATCCTGTAGCCATCCCGAAATCTCCTACGTTTGACACTACGCCCTTGGAGGTGTTTCTGGTATGGCGGCCGGTTGCATTCGCGCGGCCCGGCCGCCTGCGGGCCGGGTGTCGTCGTCCAGCAGCGGACCGCGGGTAAGTCCAGGTGGATCCCTGAGACTTCAGCTTAAGCCCCCGTAAATGCCCGCTCCGCTGCCCTGCGGGTCCCCGGCGACCGTAAGATGAACCCCATGCTGAATCCTGCCGACGATGTGACTGTCCAACACCTCCAAGAGGTCCTGGTGGGGGCTGAAAATGCCGTGGAGTTCCTGTCGGGTCTCTCGGGAATGGCGGCAGCGGCAGTATCCGCAGCTGCCGGTGACGACATTGAGTGCGCGGTGACCCTGAAGCTCCGGCGGCGGCCCACCACTGCGGCGGGCAGCAGTGCCCGGGCGCTGGAACTTGACGTCATTGAGCAGGCGCTGGGGGACGGTCCCTGTATCCGTGCGTTGCGGGAGATGGCGCCTGTGTTGATCGACGACGTCGCACGGGACCCCCGCTGGACAAAATACAACCAGGAACTGGCGCGCCGGGGCGTGCAGAGCAGCCTGGGTGTGCCACTGGAAATCAGCGGCGAGGCCAGTGCTGCCCTGAACTTCTTCGCCTCCAGGCCGGGCGTGTTCACGGCTGACGTTTACGACAAGGCGGCGGGTTTCGCCGCCGCTGCCCACAACACCTTGCATCTTTCAGTCCGCATCCACACTGCGCAGAACCGGGCGGATGACCTCGAAGCTGCCCTGGAGAGCAGGACCGCCATCAACCTGGCCTGCGGCGTCATCATGGCGCAGAACCGGTGTTCCCAGGAAGAGGCGGTGGAGATCCTCACCAAGGTCTCCAGCAACCGCAACCGGAAGCTGCGGGACGTGGCCAAGGAACTGATTGAACAGCTGTCCGGAAGCGGCATCCAGACCCACTTCGACGCCTAGGCCGGCGCCCCGGCTCCCTGCAGTCCACCAGCGGTCCCCGTCCGGTCAACCGGCGGTCCGCACGGACACTCTCGCCTCGCCGGCTGCTCCGCGGATGTCCCAGCAGTTGCCGCTGCCAATGACCTTGTAGTCCCGGTCTCCGACTGATTCCAGCACCACTGCCGTGCCCTCGTCGATGGCAACCGCCCATTCCACCAGGCCTGCCGCCACGGCGCCCACCGCGCGGCTCAGTGTCCCGGCCTGGGCGGCGTGGACGTCCACCGCGAACGGGACCATCCCCAGGCCCTCCCGGACGTCGACTGCATCCAGGCCCTCCGAGCACTCCTCCCCGCACACGTCCACCCCGTTGATCCGGCAGCCGCCAATCAGCGCGGGGCCTGGTGCCACCATGGCTCCGGCGGAGAACCCCAGATAGGGGGCGCCGCCGGCCGCCAATCTGGAGATTGCGGTGGCCGCGGGGCGGAGGCCCTTCCAGTACGCCGGCGTCAATCCGCCGCCCACCACCACGCCGTCCACACCGCTGAAATCAGCGGGATCCGCTGTCCTGCCTTCTGCCAGCGGCACCGCCACCACCTCACAGTCAAGCCTGGGCCGGAGGGGCCCTGCGCAGATTTCCACCAGCTCCTGCAGGCTTCCGCCGTGATGATGCACGGCAACGGCGATCCGGGCAGTCCGGCCCGGCGCGGCATGCCGCCGGATGTCCTCCGCAAACCGGTCAAAGACGTCCGGAAAACCCAGCGGATCCGGGCCGGCCCCGGCAAGGAAAATACTCATGGGCTTTAAGGTACCGGCAGGCGCCGCCGGGCTGCCGGAGACAGGAAAAGACCCTTGACCTGCAGTCACTGCGGGACTAACGTACAACCAAATGGTTGTAGAAAAGCTGCGCGAGACCGAACTGGACCGCCTCTTCCAGGCATTCGCCGACTCCACCCGGCGGGACATCGTCCGCCGGGTCACCGTGGGCGAGTACTCCGTGTCCGGCCTGGCCGCCCTGTACGCCATGAGTTTCGCCGCCGTCCAAAAACATGTGGCGGTGTTGGAACGCGCTTCACTGGTCACCAAGGAAAAGCGCGGAAGGGAGCAGATCGTGCGGGGCAACCACGAAGGACTGCAAAACGCCCGGCGGCTGCTCGACGACTATGAACAGATCTGGCGGCAGCGGGCCGCCCGGATGGCCGACATTCTCGCTGAAGGTTAGGAAGGCATTGCCATGACAGTCATCAGTACGGATAAGAACCCCGAGGCCCTCAGCCTCACCCTGGTCGCCGAGTTCGACGCGGGCGTGGAGCGCGTCTGGCAGCTCTTCGAAGACCCGCGCCGGCTGGAGCGCTGGTGGGGACCGCCCACCTATCCCGCCACTTTCTACAAGCACGACTTCGTTCCGGGCGGCCGGGCCAGCTACTACATGACAGGACCTGACAGGGACAAGGCGCACGGCTGGTGGGAGTTCACCAGCATCGAGTTCCCGCGGGAGCTGCAGTTCGACGACGGGTTCGCGGACAGCGACGGCAACCCCACCGGGGAGTTCGGCATCAGCCACGCCACGGTGACCCTGGAGCCGCTGGGGGAGCGGACCCGGATGACCATGCTGTCCACCTTCGAGTCCGAGGAACAACTCGAGCAGATGATGCAGATGGGCATGGAGGAAGGCCTCAAGGAAGCGGTCGGCCAGATGGATGGCATCCTCGCCGAGCACGCCAACGCCTGACAGCGCACCAACCACCCTTTGCCACAGCGCCACGTGGGCGGACGACGGCGGGACGCGCCGCCGTCGTCCGTCCAGCTTGGGCGTTGAACGCACAAGCCCACCGCTGAATACTGGAAGATGGGGGCCAGGCAAGGAAAGGCGGTGGCGGCAATGAGCGGCGGGGCAGGGGATTTCCGCAAGCGCCTCGAGCGTGCGGCCGAAGTCCGGTCATACCGTGGCGCCGGCATCAGCGCCGAGGAGGAAGCCGCGCTGGATGCCCTCGACGCGCAGGAGCGGGAGAAGCACAGGAAAGTCAGTGATGCCGCCCGTGCCGAGTACCTGGTCCGCGACGCCATGGCGCAAGGGAAGTTCGACAACCTGAAGTACGCGGGCAAGCCGATCCCCGGCCTGGGCGAATCGTACGATCCCGATTGGTGGGTGAAGGGGCTGATCCAGCGGGAGAACATCAGCGGCCTGGGTCCGGCGGCCATCCTGCTCCGAACTGAGGACGCCGAACTCGACACCAGGCTGGACGCCCAGTACACCGAGCAGCAGGTCCGGGAGATCCTGCAGGATTTCAACCGGCGCGTGATCGACGCGCGCCGCCAGCTCCAGGGCGGGCCGCCGGTGGTCACCAGGATCCGTGACGTGGAGGAGGAAGTGGAGCGCTGGCGCAGCCGCCGGACCGCGCGCGCGGTGGAGGCTCCTGCTGAGCCCGAACCGGAGCGGTCCTGGTGGAAACGCCTCTGGAAGGGTACGGGCTAGGCGGAAGGGTTTGCGCTCCCGAGCAGCTCGCACAAGGCGTTGTAGTACTTGCCGGTCTGGCCCCGGTGGGCAAGGCCAATCCTTCTGCACACCCGCTGCGACGCGGCGTTGGCCGGGTGGGTCACTGTCATCACCTCCGGCAGGCCGCTTTCAAACGCGTAGTTGAGAACCGCCTGGCCGGCTCCCAGGGGCGCAGGATGAGCCGCTCAGTCTCAAGGGCCCGCACGTTCCCATCGTGCCAGAGCGGTGCGGTCCTTACCGGGCTGCGTTGATGACCATCCCCGGGCTACGGCTTGTAGTTGGGATTGGGTCCAATCATCGAAGCGGGAGGCGGCGCGAACGGACCCGCGGGGTAGAGCGGTGCCACCTTGAGCATGTAGTTGGCCCACTGCGGCCCGGCAATCATGTACCCGTCAAGGCGGGGGTAGAACGTGCCGTTGATGGTAACGTTCTGCCCTGCCCGCTTTTGGCCTTCCAGGGCATCCCCGAAGAAGGACGCCGTGACCAGGCCGGTGGTGTAGCCAACCACCCAGGTGGACCCGTTGTTGTTCGAGGTTCCGGTCTTGGCGGCGGTAGGAACTTTGTCCTGCACCTTCGGGTTGATCCAGACGCCGGAACCCTTCTTCAGCACGTCCTGCAGTACCGAGTTGACGCCTCGGGCCACGTCGGGTTTGACGGCGTCGTGGCAGTCCGGGGCCTGGGCGGGCAGTTTTGCCCCGGCGGCATCAGTGACATCAACCAGGGCGATGGGAGCACAGTAGCGGCCCTCCGTGGCGAAGGTGGCAAATGCGTTTGCCAGGGTGAGGGGCGCCACGCCGGTGCCGCCGAGGAGGTTGCCCAGCTGATGCATGTTGACCGGGGTGCTGTCCAAGCCGCTGTGCAGCCCTACGGCGTCCACCATCTTCTGGATGCCGCAAAAGTCGAGCTGGGATGCCGAAGCGAAAGTGGCCGTGTTGATCGAGTTGTACAGGCCGTAATTCACGGGCATCGGGCGGTAGAAGCCGTCCTCCGCATTCTGCAGGTCATCGGCAGCGCCGAGGGCAGGGTTGGCCTGCGCCGTGCTGTACGCTCCCAGCACCTTCCCGCAGCTGTCCTTCCACGGGAACCCCAGCGGATAGACACGGCGTGAGGCGTCCACTTCGGCGGTGAGCGACTTTCCCTCGTTCAGCCACTCCGCAAAGGTAAAGGGCTTCATGGTGGAACCGGGCTGGAACCCGCCGGCGCCGTTCAGGTCGTTGCCCTGGGCGTCCTTGGCATCCACGTTGAAGTTCAGGTTGGTGTCGAACTTGCTTGGTTGCGGGAGGAAGACCGTGTTTTGGGCCATGGCCAGGATCTTGCCGCTGCCTGGCTGCAGGGTCAGCAGCGAGGCCGCCCACCGGTCCGGATTTGCGCCCGCGGTTCCATCCACCTGGGCCTGGGCGGCTGCCTGGAGCCTGCTGTCCAGGGTGGTGGTGATGGTGAGGCCGCCGCGGTAAAGCCTCCGTTCGCGGTCAGCCTCGGTGGGCCCGTAGGCGGGATTGTTCAGGATCAAATGGGAGATGTAGTCGCAGAAGTACGGCGCCATGGCAGCGTTGGCGCACCCCTGCTGCTGCGGCGTGATCTTCAGCTGGATCGGGGTGGCCGCAGCGGCATCGTATTGGGCCTGCGTGATCTTGCGCAGGCGCAGCATCTCGGACAGGACCTGGTTCCTGCGCACGATCGACTTATCAGGATTGGTGGCCGGGTTGTAGAGGGTGGGGCTGTTGACCACCCCGGCCAGCAAGGCGGCCTGGGGGAGGGTAAGGTCCTTCGCGGTGGTGCTGAAGAAGTAGCGTGCCGCCGCTTCAATCCCGTACGCGTTGCTGCTGAAGAACACGATATTGAGGTACCCCTCAAGGATTTGGTCCTTGGTGTACTTCTTCTCCAGCGTGACGGCCAGTTTCATTTCGCGCAGTTTGTCGCCCAGGTTCTTCTGCCCGTTCAGCACCACCGCGTCCGGCCTGTCCTGCGAAAGCTGCGCCTCGTTCAGGACGTTGGTGACGTACTGCTGCGTGATGGTCGACGCGCCCTGCTCGCCGCCTTTGGTCAGGTTGGACACCACCGCCCGCAATATCCCCTGCGGGTCCACGCCCGCGTGCTCGTAGAACCTGCTGTCCTCGATGGCGATAATGCCGTCCTTGATGAAGGGCGACATCTGGTCCAGCGGCACCCGCACACGGTTCTCCGCATAAAAGGTTGCGATCGACTGCCCGTCTGAGCTCAGGACTTTGGTGGCCTGCGACGGCGGCTGCACCGTCAGCTCTGCCGGCAGGCTTTCGAAGAAACCAATGGAGGAACTGACCCCCATCCCCGCTGCTGCCACCGCCGGGACCACGAGGCTGGCCACCAGTACGCCACACATGACGCTCGCTGCAATGAACCCCAGGATCCTTCCCAGGGCCGCGCCAAAACTGCGCCCGCGCTTCCGCCTCTTCACCATTTTTCAGCCCTCGTCCTCGGAAGTGGGAACAGAATACGCTCACGGGGAAGGGCGAACCAGAGGCGGAAGGATCAGGATTTGGTCACATCCACCTGTTGACCAGCGATAGTTAACGACATATCGTTAACTATCGCTGAAGTGACAGCGAACAGGTCAATATGAAAGGACGATGCCACCATGAAAGGCATATTCGACGAGAAACATCCGGGCCCGGAGTTCGGCAAGGGCCGCTTCGAGCGGGGGAGGGGCCATCGGGGGCCCCATGGGCACCGCGGTCCAGGCTTTGGTCCGGGGTTTGGCCCCGGTTTTGGCCCCGGATTCGGCCGCGGCGGACGGAGGGCCAGCCGTGGCGACGTGCGCGCGGCCATCCTGTCACTCCTGGCAGAGACGCCGTCCAATGGTTACGGACTGATCAAGACCATTGCCGCCAAGACCGGCGGCGTGTGGCGGCCCAGCCCGGGATCCATCTATCCAACGCTCCAGCAGCTGGTGGACGAGGGCTTGATTGAGGCGCTCAGCGAAGGCCGCGGGACTGAGTTTGCCCTCACCGATGCAGGGAGGGCCTACGTGGCGGAACACGCTGAGGAAATGGAGGACGCGTGGAACGCTGAACCGGACAGTGCGGACAGGGACTTCCATCAGAGCATCGCCAAGCTCATGGGTGCCATCCACCAGTTCCGCGCCGGAGTGACCGGGGAACAGCGGGCTGCCGCCGTCGAAAAGATGGACGAATTGCGCCGGGCGCTCTACAAGATCCTTGCGGACTAGAACGGAAACCTACGCGAAGGAGTCTTCCTTGGCATGCCGTTCAGCCGGGGCAGGTGCGGTCGGGATGTGGGCCGCGGCGTGGCGCAGGGGATTGAATCCTGCTCCGATCTCACCGAATGCGTAGGCAGTCTCGGCGTGCTCGGCCAGGTCCACGCCGGCGGTCTCGGCCTCGTGGCTGACCCGGAAGCCCACCGTCTTGTTGATGGTCCGGGCAATGACCGCGGTGCCAACACCGGACAACAGCAGGGTGATGACGACGGCGGCTGTCTGGGCAATGAGCTGCTGGACTCCGCCGCCGTAGAAGAGGCCGCCGCCCTGGCCGTTCACGGGAAGGGCGATGAAGCCAAGGGACAGGGTGCCGATGAGGCCGGCACCCAGGTGGACACCCACCACGTCCAGGGAGTCGTCGAGGCCAAAGCGGTATTTGAGGTCCACGAATACGCAGCAGGCCGCGCCGGCCACCAGGCCCAGGCCGATAGCGGCCACCGGGCTGATGTTGGCGCATGAAGGGGTGATGGCTACCAGGCCGGCAACCACGCCGGAGGCTGCGCCCAGGGATGTGGGGTGTCCGTGGCGGACCTTCTCCGTGACCAGCCAGCTGAGCATGGCGGCCGCGGGTGCCACCAGGGTGTTGATCCAAATGAGGCCGGCCTGTTCGACGCTGGTGGCGGCCCCGCCGTTGAAGCCAAACCAGCCGAACCACAGAATCGCGGCACCCAGCATGATGAAAGGCAGGTTGTGGGGGCGGTGGTTGGGGTCCTTCGCGAACCCGTGCCGCTGGCCAACAATCACGGCCAGCACCAGGGCGGCCGTTCCCGAACTGATTTCCACCACGGCACCGCCGGCAAAATCGATGACCTGGCCGAAGATTTGCGTGACGGCGCCCCCTGCGCTCATCAGCCCGCCACCCCAGATCATGTAGGCGAGCGGGCAGTAGATCACCGTAATCCACACCGGCACGAACAGGGCCCAGGCCCCGAACTTGGCGCGGTCGGCGATGGCGCCGCTGATCAGGGCAACCGTGATGATGGCGAACGTCGCGCTGTACCCGGCCTTGAGGAGGTCCGGTGAACCCATGAGGTTCTGCAGGCCGAAGCTGGTGAAGGGATTGCCGAAGAGGCCCAGGACGCCGTCGCCGGTGGTCATTGAGTAGCCCCACAGGACCCAGACCACGCCAACAATCCCCGCCGAGATAAAGCTCATCATGATCATGTTGAGGGCGGCCTTGGCGCGGGTCATGCCGCCGTAGAAGAGGCCAAGCCCCGGGGTCATCAGCAGGACCATGGCTGCCGAGATCATCAGCCAGACGTGTTGGGCAGTGATTTCCACCGGTGGGTCCCTTCGCAACGTGAACGTGGTGCAGGGGCCCGATTGGCCCCGTGGCATTTCCCCCGGGATCCATTTTTGGCGGTGTGTGTTTCAGCCAATGCCGCTTAAAGTTGCGGCCACGTTACACAAATAGGCCGTGCGTGAAGTTCACGTATCGGCTATGTTTCGGGCATGTAAACGGCGCCTCTTCCGCCGCCGGCCTCCGTACGCCCCGGCCCCGCCGGATGCCTGCCATCACGGGCGCAGGCGGCACGCCCCAGGTGAGACCCGGCGTCGTCCTCTCGTTTGCCGTCTGTTTCGAAGCTATGAACGGCGCCTCACCCGATCAGAATGTGCGGGCGTTGGCCAGGACGGGCAGCTTGGTCCGGACGTCATCCACCGTTGAGGGATCAATGTCGACGACGGCGAGTTCCGGCTTACCGCCCAATGCCGCCACCGCCTTGCCCAGGGGGGTGATCACGGCGCTGTGCCCGATGCCGGTGGGTGCCGTGCCCGCCTGGCCGGCGCCCACTGTTTCGGGGTCACCCTGGCCGCAGGCGACCACAAAAGTGGTGCTGTCCAGCGCCCGGGCCCGCACCAGCAGGTCCCACTGCTCCGCCTTGCCCTCACCGGCACCCCAGGAGGCACACACGATATTCACTTGGGCACCCGCGTTGGCGTTGGCGGTGAAGAGACCCGGGAAGCGGACGTCGTAGCAGGTCGCCAGGCCGAACACCGTCCCGTCCAGCTCGAACGTCACCGGCGCTTCCCCGGCGTCCACTGTCTTGGACTCCGTGAAACCGAAGGCGTCAAAAAGGTGGACTTTGTCGTAGGACGCCTCCACTCCGGGCCCGGTGACCAGCAGCGTGTTGCGGACCCGGCCGTCCTTTCCCGGAGTGAACATGCCGACCACGATCGTGAGGTCCAGCTCCTTCGCCATCCTGCGGACTTCGCTGGCCCACGGGCCGTCAACGGGCTCGGCAATGTCCTTCAGGGAATGGCCGAAGGCGCGCATGGACGCCTCGGGAAAGACCACCAGCTGCGCTCCGGCGTTCCTGGCCTGGGCGGCATAGTCCCAGATGAGTTCCAGGTTGGCGGCGGTGTCGGCACTGCTGATGATCTGCGCTACTGCAATACGCATGGAAGAGCTCAATCTGTTGGTGGCGGAAACAGGTGCCCGGGCCACGCCGGCCCGGACACCCAGGATGGTGGGATGCGGCGGGGTTACTGCCGGTAGCCCTCCACCTCGCTGATGGGGCGGGCTTCGGCGTCGTTCGGGTTCTCGCCCGAATCCTTCTTGGCCCGCCGTTGGCGCAGCAGGTCCCAGCACTGGTCCAGGCTTTCTTCCACGTACTTGAGCCGTGCCTGGTCCGGGGCCTGCCCGTCCCCTGAGCCCTCACGCAGCGAGTGCTCCTCTTCCACGAGGGCCTGGATGTGCGTCAAAATGTCCTGATCATTCATGGCTTCCCCTTACTCCGGTCCGGTCTCCTTCAGCGTACGTATCAGGTGCTGAAGGAGCCAGCCCCTGAGCTGTACCATCAACTTCATGCCCACTGCGCTCGATATGGCAGGTCCCATCCTGGAAGTGCTCACCTGGTTGTGCCTGCCCGCCGGTCTGGGACTGCTCTTCTACACCGGGTTCCTCCGCCGCTTCGTGCACCCGTGGGACATGGCCGAGGCCGTGGTGTACTCGGATTCCACCGGTGTTGGCTTCCGCTGGTTTGACCGGAAGCACCAGGTGCACAACGCCCCGATGTCCCCGTACGACATCAAGGACATGGCGGCGGGAGACACACTGCCCATCTATTACCACCCCAAGCGTCCAACGCAGTGGCAGACCACCAGGCCGGAGGAACCCGGGAGGACGGCCTCGGTCCTGGGCCGGTGCCTGACGGCGATCGGCGTCGTGGCCCTGCTGGCCGGCTTCGTCCTGCCCATGTTCTAGCTGACAGGGGCCGTTCTAGCTGACCAGCACCACCACAATGCCCAGGCACCCCAGGGCGAGCCCGGCAAAGGCGGTCCAGAGCACAGCTGGCAGGTCGGCTTCGATGCTTTCGCCTGCCAGCCCGTGCGACCTCGCCTGGTAGCGGCGGCGCTGCGTGAGGTAGATGGCCAGGGCTGCGCCGCCGGAAACCACCGGCAGCATCAGGATCGGTGGCCCATAGGTGGGAAGCCAGCGCAGGAAGAAGGCGCTCGCCGTCACGAGCGCCAGCATGGTCCGGCCCCAGGCGAGGGCCGTCCGCTCCGGCTGGAGGCCGGGATCGCCGTGGGGGCTGGGGCCGCTGGGTGCCATCGAATCAGCGCCAGAGAATGAAGACCAGTACGACGGCGGCAGCCAGCGCGCCTGCCCCGGCCAACAGGGGCACAAAGAGCGGCAGCGGTAACGGCGCCTTGTTGCGCATGCTGCGCTCCACCCGAAGCCACCGTACGGCGGCCCCGCCACTGAGCATCATGCCCAGCAGAAGCAGCAGGACGGCCAGGCCTTTCCGGACAGGCTCAATGAAGAGGCCTGAAGTGAACGCCTCGATGGCAATGCCACCTGCCAGCAGCGCAAGCGACGTCCGGATCCAGGCCAGGAAGGTGCGTTCGTTCGCAAGCGTGAAGCGCGGGTCCGGTTCCTCTCCGCCAGGCAACAGTCGTTCCGCCATCCTCCCGCGCGACGGCGGGACCGTTGGCCGGGGCGGCTGCTCACTGTTGATCACCGGGCCAGTTTAGCCGTGGCCGGTGCCTGCCTGCCGGTCAGGACGCGGGGTGCAGCACGGCTTTGCCGGCCAGGTGTTCCCCGATGGGCAGGGCAGCAGTTGCGGCCGGGGAGGGGGCGTTCAAGACATGGATCATCCTGTCCGTCTCCGCCAGCAGGAAATCGTGCAGGAGCGTTCCGTCCCGGCGCACAGCCTGGGCCCGGATGCCTGCCTCGTACGGCAGCAGGTCCGCCTTGGACAGGCCGGGGGCGTATTTGCGGCATTCCTGGAGGTAGCTGCCCTTGAACAGCGAGTTCCGGACTTCGCGCACTGCGGTGCGGGCATTGGACCTTGCCACGTGCCACAGCCCGGGAAAGCGCAGGTAGCGGCCCACGTCCTTGAGGTCCACGGAGTATTTGGGGTAGCCCTCCCGGGCCAGGCCCAGGACCGCATTGGGTCCCACGGTGATGCTGCCGTTGATGGTGGGAGTGAGGTGCACCCCCAGGAAGGGCAGTTCCGGATCCGGTACGGGGTAGATCAGGTGGGTCACATAGTCCCACTTGGATTCCGGGAGCTCGAAGTACTCCCCGCGGAAAGGAATGATCTGGACGTCGATCTTCATGCCGGCCATTTCCGCCACGCGGTCCGACTGTAGGCCAGCACATGCCACCAGGCGCCGGCATGAGTAGACGGCGTGGCCCGTGGCAACCTCCACGCGGTCCGAATGCTCCACGATCGAGCCCACGGTGGCTCCGGTGATGACCCGCCCCCCGGCAGCGGAGATGAGGTCGGCCAGCTTCCGCGCCACTTCCCCGTAGTCCACGATGCCGGTGCTCGGAATGAACAGCGCGCCCAGGCCTGAAACATTGGGCTCGCGCCGGTTGAGTTCCGCCTGGTCGAGGCGCTCGCAGTCCAGCCCATGGACGGCCGCGCGTTCCTCCAGGCGGTCCAGCCGGCCCAGTTCCACGGCCGAGGTAGCCACCAGCAGCTTCCCCGGCTCGGCGAACCTGATCCCGTGCTCCCGGCAGAACTCCTTGGTTTGTTGCGCTCCGGCCTTGCTGAACCGGGCTTTGAGGCTGTCCGGGGCGTAGTAGATCCCGGAGTGGATGACGCCGCTGTTGTGCCCGGTCTGGTGCGAAGCCAGGGACCCCGCGGCCTCGAGCAGGACCAGGGAGGCTCCCGGTTGCCTCTGCAGCAGCTGGTAGGCCGTTGCAAGGCCCACGATGCCGCCGCCAATAACGCAGTAGTCCACCCGCTCCACAGGACCCGCCTTTCGTCGTGGCTAGATTTTAGCCACGTAACCGCTGCTTTAGCCGCCGCTGCGGGGTGCAAACATGATCACGCCGACGCCCAACAGGCAGACCAGGGATCCGGCGACGTCCCACCGGTCCGGGCGGAAGCCGTCAAATGCCATGCCCCACGCCAGCGAGCCGGCAACGAACACTCCGCCGTAGGCCGCCAGGATCCGCCCGAAATGGGCGTCGGGCTGGAGCGTGGCCACGAAGCCATAGACGCCCAGCGCGATCACGCCGAGCCCCGCCCACCACCAGTCCCTGCCCTCGCGCACGGCCTGCCACACCAGCCAGGCGCCCCCGATTTCAGCGGCAGCGGCCAGTACGAACAGCACGATGGTCTTGAAAACAGCGACAGCTTCACCCGGAGTACCCACCCAGCCATCATCCCAGCCGGGAATGCAGCTGCCGCCAGCACAGTTGGGGGAGGTATGGAGCGCATCGGATTCCTTTCATTCGGCCACTGGGGTCCCGACCAGGGTTCCCGGACCAGGACGGCGGCGGACGCCCTTCTCCAGGGCATCGAACTGGCGGTCGCCGCCGAAGAACTCGGAGTGGACGGGGCGTTCTTCCGTGTCCACCACTTCGCCCGGCAGCAGGCATCGCCCTTCCCCCTCCTGTCAGCCATCGCGGCCCGCACCAGCCGTATCGAGATTGGCACCGGCGTCATCGACATGCGCTATGAAAACCCGCTGTACATGGCAGAGGAAGCGGCCGCGGCAGACCTGATCAGCGGCGGCAGGCTGCAGCTTGGCATCAGCCGTGGTTCACCCGAGCCCGCCCTGCAGGGCGCGTCCGCGTTCGGCTACCGGCCGCAGCCGGGGGAGACCGATGCCGATATGGCGCGCCGACACACCGACGCCTTCCGCAAAGCCATTACGGGCGCCGGGGTGGCCCAGGCCGATCCCCGCTATGCGGGCGGCGCCACGGGCCTCCTCCCGGTCCAGCCCCAGTCCCCGGGGCTGGCGGAACGGATCTGGTGGGGTGCCGGCAGCCGGAAGACCGCCATATGGGCCGCGGAACTCGGAATGAACCTGATGAGCTCCACCCTGCTCACGGAGGACACCGGGGTCCCGTTCCATGAACTCCAGGCCGAGCAGATCCAACTGTTCAGGGACGCATGGGCGGCCGCAGGCCACCCCCATCAGCCAAGGGTTTCGGTCAGCCGCAGCGTCCTTCCCATCGTGGATGAGGAGGACAACTACTACTTCGCCGGAAGTGCGCTCCGGGACGGCCGCGACCAGGTAGGAGTCATGGACGGCCTCACGTCCCGTTTCGGCAAGAGCTACGTGGGAGCGCCGGACCTCCTGGCGGAGCAGCTCGCCGCCGATACCGCGGTGCAGGCAGCGGATACCCTGCTGCTGACCGTTCCCAACCAGCTGGGCGTGGACTTCAACGCCAAGCTCCTGGGCACCATCGCAAAATACGTGGCCCCTGCCCTGGGATGGAACCGAAAGGACGCTGGGAACCTTTTGTGAGACCCAACCGTTACTCTTAAGAGTGCGGCGTGGAGGCTTCGCGCCCACCAACTAGCGTGTGACTGCGGAACGGTCATATGACGGAGAGAGAGAAATATGGCTCGCACCGCTCTAGGCTTACCCGTATGATCCGGCTACGACAGCTGGCCCAGGCGGCCTCAGTGCTCACTACCCCTTTGGCGCCCGAAGATATCCTGGCGCTGTTCAACCCTGTCTACTCGGCCCGGCAGTTGCGCGGCGTGGTCACCCGGGTGGTCCAGGAGACCGCCCAGTCGGCCACGATCTTCTTCCGCCCCGGCCGTGGCTGGAAGGCGCACCTGGCAGGCCAGTGGGCCCGCATCGGCGTCGAACTCGACGGCGTCCGCCACTGGCGCTCCTACTCCCTCAGCGCTCCCGCCGGCAAGGACCCGGCCATCACCGTCACCGATGTCGGTGCCGTGTCCGGCACGCTGGTGCGCACCACGAAGCCCGGGGACGTGCTGTTCCTGGCCCCGCCCCAGGGCGATTTTGTGCTCCCTGAACACCCGCGTCCCCTGCTCATGATCACCGCGGGCAGCGGCATCACCCCGGTGATGTCCATGATCCGTACCCTCGTTCCCCGCCGCCCGGATGCCGACGTCGTCCTGGTCCACTCGGCCCGCACCCCGGGTGACAGCCTGTTCCGCGAGGAACTGGCCGAGCTTGCGGACCAATTCCCCAACTTCCGGCTGGCGCACTGGTACACCGGCGAGCAGGGCCGTCTGGACTTCTCCAGCACCAAGGAACTGGACGCGATCTGCCCCGACTGGAAGGAACGGGCAGCCTACGCCTGCGGTCCGGACAGTTTCCTGGACGACGCCGAGGCACTCTGGAAGCGGGCACTGACCGCCAAGGGTCCCGGATCCGACGTCGCCGTGGCCGGCGACCCCGGCAACCTGATGATTGAGCGCTTCAACACCACCTTCAACGCCGGCGTAGGGCACGACGGCGGCCTGGTCACCTTCGAAGCCTCCGACCGCGAGGTGCAGGCCGACGGCGACACCCCCATCCTGGACGTTGGCGAGGACGCCGGGGTGCTGATGCCCAGCGGGTGCCGCATGGGCATCTGCCACAGCTGCCTCACACCGCTGCTCGCAGGGCAGGTCCGGGACCTGCGTACCGGGGAAATCCATGGCGAACCCGGCCAACTGATCCAAACGTGTGTCTCGGCAGCCGCCGGACCCGTCAACCTCGAAATCTGAGGAGCACCACGGAATGTCTGTAATCACACCTACCAAGGTCACCCCCGCGGGAAGCTCGAGAACGCGCCCCGGGAAGCTCGCCGAATCGGGCAGCCCCACCGTCCGGCCGCCGGCCGCCGCGCACCTCAGCGACGAGCAGGTAGCGGAGCTGGGCCGCGAGCTCGACGCCATCCGTGATGAGATCCTGGGCAAGCGCGGCGCGGAAGACGCCGCCTACATCCGCCGCATGATCAAGATCCAGCGCGGCCTGGAACTTTCCGGCCGCGCGGCCCTGCTGGTGGGAAAGAACAAAGCCGCCTGGGTCACGGGCACTACGCTGCTGAGCCTGGCCAAGATCCTGGAAAACATGGAACTGGGCCACAACATCCTGCACGGCCAGTGGGACTGGATGCGCGATCCTGATATCCACTCCACCACGTGGGAATGGGACTTTGTCACTCCGTCGCGGTCCTGGCAGCACACGCACAACGACCTGCACCACCGCTGGACCAATGTTGTCGGCAAGGACAACGACGTCGGATACAACCTGCTGCGGATGGACGAAAACCAGCCGTGGAAGCCCATCAACCTGGCCAACCCGCTGTTCAACGCCATCCTGGCCCCGGTCTTCGAATGGGGCATCGCCATCTACGACCTCGAGCTGACCGAGTACAAAGAAGGCACCAAGTCCAAGGAGGCCCTGCTCAAGGACCTCAAGGCCCTGGGCAAGAAGGTAGTCACCCAGTTCACCAAGGACTACGCCGCCACCCCCGCCCTGGCCATGCTGACCGGCTCCGCCAAGCAGGCCCTGTTCGGCACCATCGCAGCCAACGCCATCCGCAACGTCTGGGCCCACGCGGTCATCTTCTGCGGCCATTTCCCCGAAGGAACGGACACCTTCACGGAGGAAATGGTGGACGGCGAGACCCGCGGCGACTGGTACGTGCGCCAGATGATCGGGTCCGCCAACATCTCAGGCTCCAAGTTCATGCACTTGATGACCGGCAACCTCTCCCACCAGATTGAGCACCACCTCTTCCCGGACCTGCCCTCCAACCGGTACGCAGAGGTGGCACCCAGGGTCCGCGAGATCTGCCAGCGCTACGGCCTGAAGTACACCACGGGGCCGTTGCTGAAGCAGGTAGGTTCCTCGTGGGCCAAGGTCTTCAAGCTGGCATTGCCTGGAAAGACTGCCCGGGCCTAGGCCCGGAATCCCCACAACGCAGAAGTGGCCCCGCCCCCCCCGGGGCCAGGAGGGGTGAGTGCCTTTAACGGCGGGGGGCG
>NZ_JBWJAR010000018.1:52260-95840 GCF_056389225.1 Pseudarthrobacter sp. rb
GCCACCCCCGCCCGGCCGCGGGCCCCGCACCCCCCCCCCCCCCGCCGCCCCCCGCCCCGCCGGGCCCACTTCTGCGTTAAGGCCTTTCAGCGGCGGGCGGCGGTGGCGGGGGCCAGCAGCATGTGGTCCAGCTTGGGCAGTGCCTGCCGAAGCCGGTGGTCGGCGCGGTCAAGGACCTCCTCAGCCTGCGACAACTCCGTGTCTGCCAGTTCTATGCGTGCCGAGCCCTGCAGCCGGTGGCCCGACCACCGCAGCTGCAGGTGCTGGACGCCGAGGACGCCCGGCGTCCCCTCCAGCGCGGACTGGGCACGCGACACCAGCTCCGGTTCGATGCCATCCATAAGCCGCCTTCCGATACTCCGAATGGTGCCCCACAGCAGCACCATGATGGCTGCGGAGATGATCAGCCCAACGATCGGGTCCGCCAGCGGAAAACCGAGCATGACGCCGACGGCGCCGATCACCACGGCCAGCGAGGTGAAACCGTCCGTCCGGGCGTGCACACCGTCCGCCACCAGCGCTGCGGAACCGATCCTGCGGCCCACCCGGATGCGGTAGATGGCCACGGCTTCGTTTCCTGCAAAGCCGATCAGGCCTGCGGCCATCACCCAGCCCAGGTTCTGCAGCGGCTGGGGATGGATCAGCCGGTCCACTGACTGCCAGCCGGCAACGACGGCGGAAAGGGCCACCACGGCCACGATGAACAGGCCTGCCAGGTCCTCCGCCCTGCCGTAGCCGTAGGTGTACCGGCGGTTGGCGGCCCTGCGCCCCAGGATGAAGGCAACCCACAGGGGTACCGCGGTCAGGGCGTCGGAAAAGTTGTGGATGGTGTCCGCCAACAGGGCCACCGAGCTGCTGAACAGGACCACCAGGAACTGCAGGACAGTAGTGGCCAGCAGGACGAACATGCTGATCTTCAGCGCCCGGATGCCCTCGCTGCTGGCCTCCATGGCGTCGTCAATGGAATCGGCGGCATCGTGCGTGTGCGGAACGAACAGTTCGAACAACCAGCCCTTGAAGCCGGAGTGGTGATGGTGGCCATGCCCGCCGTGGTCATGGTCGTGGTGGTGCTCATGACCGTGGTCGTGCGGGTGGTCGTGGTGGTGCTCATGACCGTGGTCGTGCCCGCCGTGCCCCTCCGCATGGGCGTGGCTGTGGGCATGCGTTGACTTCTGGTGCGGCCCGCTCATGAGGCACTCCTTTGTGCAGAATGGTTGGTGACGCGGTGGTGTGCGGGCTCTCCACCAAGGGCGTGTTCGGCCTGGAAAATCGCATCCGCCACCAGCTGCCGTGCATGCTCGTTTTCCAGCCGGTAGAGCACACGCGTCCCGTCCTGCCGCGTGGACACCATCCGCGCCAGGCGCATTTTCGCCAGGTGCTGGGACACGGCGGCGGGTGACTTGCCCACAACATCCGCCAGGGCGCCCACCGCCATCTCGCCGTCCCGGAGCGCCAAAATAATCCGCACCCTGGTGGCGTCGGCCAGCATGGCGAAGACCTCCACCGCCAACTCCACGTATTGGCTGTCCGCGCCCAGCGAGCAAGCATTCTTATCTGCATTCATGCGCATATATTGCCACAGCTGCCGTCGCTACGCACTCGGCACGTCCGCCGTCGCCGCAAAACACTCCTCGGCCGGAGCCTGCCGCCCTAGAGTGGGAGATGCGCGGCACGGCACTCTGCCTGCCGCCTGGTCAGTCTCGAAAGGAATTCATCCCCGATGGCTTTAATCACCGTTGGTACTGAGAACAGCACTGATATCGAGCTCTACTACGAGGACCACGGCTCGGGACAGCCCGTGGTGCTGATCCATGGCTACCCCCTGGACGGGTCATCCTGGGAAAAGCAGACCGCTGCCCTGCTGGGTGCCGGCTACCGGGTCATCACCTATGACCGCCGCGGTTTCGGCAAATCCAGCAAGCCCGCCGAGGGCTACGACTACGACACCTTCGCGGCGGACCTCAACACCCTGCTGACCACCCTGGACCTGAACGACGTGGTGCTGGTGGGCTTCTCCATGGGCACCGGCGAAGTCGGCCGCTACCTGGGCACCTACGGCTCCGCACGCGTGTCCCGGGCAGCGTTCCTCGGATCCCTGGAGCCCTACCTGCTCAAGACCGACGACAATCCCGACGGCGTCCCCCAGGAGGTGTTCGACGGCCTCCTGGAAGCAGTCACGGCCGACCGCTACGCCTTCTTCACCGAATTCTTCAAGAATTTCTACAACTCCGACACCTTCCTGGGCACACCCCGCCTGAGCCAGGAAGTCATGAATGCGGGCTGGAACCTTGCCACCGGGTCCGGTGCAACGGCCTCCGTTGCCGCCCAGCCCACCTGGCTCACGGACTTCCGCCAGGACATCCCCAGGATCGATGTCCCGGCCCTGATCGTGCACGGCACCGCGGACAACATCCTGCCCATCGACTCCACCGGCCGCCTGTTCGCCAAAGCGTTGCCCAGCGCCGAGTACGTGGAGATCGAGGGTGCCCCGCACGGCCTGCTGTGGACGCACGCCGCAGAGGTCAACGAGGCCCTGCTGAACTTCCTTTCGAAGTAGCACAAGTGCGCGTCCGACGGCGGCACGGGCCGTCGTCGGACGAGCCCACGCTGCCGGGAGTTGCGGCTCACTTCCCGGCGGACAGATCAGCAGTGGGATTTGCCCGGTACCTGTGGCTCCTGTGCTGGAGCCGCCGCCGGGCACAACTGCCCGGCAAGGGCCTTCAGTTCCTTCGGATGGAAAGGTTTGGTGAGGTAGCCCGCAGCCCCTGACGCCATGCCGGCCAGCACGTCGTCTTCTTCCGAGCGGGCTGTCAGGAAGAGCAAGGGCGCGGTGGTGAGGGCGCGGATGGCGCGGGCCACCACGTGCCCGTCCATATCGGGAAGCCCAAGGTCCAGGGTGACCAGGGCGATGGCGGGATCAGCCGCTGCGGCGATGGCCTCCGCCCCTGTTCCCACCGCGGTGACCTTGAACCCCGCGCGGGACAGGACCACTGAGATCAGGCCCCGGATGTCGTCGTCATCCTCCACGACAAGGCAAACACGCTGCTGTTCCATTTGAGCCCCCCGGCGAAAAGTTGGCACCAGTCTACTGGTGGCGGAACGCGTTGGGGCAGACCACCGCCCTAGCCGTCGTAATGCGTACGGGCAGGTCCCTGGCCCAGGGCGTTCACCACGGCGGCAGCCACCTCGTGCAGCTTGGTGTTGCGGGTGCTCGACGCGGTCTTCAGGATCGCAAAAGCATCCTCCTGGCTGCACCTGTTCTGGGCCATGATGATGCCCACCGCCATATCGATGACCGTTCGGGACTCCAGCGTGGCGCGGAGGTTCGCCGCCGTTTCGCTGTAATGCGCAAAACGCACTGCAAGGCGGAGTGCCAGCGAGGTTTGGCTGACGAAATCTTCGGCGAATTCGAGCACGCGGCCTTCGAAGCGGTGGGCGCGGCCGGAGTACAGCAGCAGCGCTGCCTTGGTTTCGCCTTCAAGCCGGAAGGGAAGAGCCGCAACCGACCTGACTCCCTGTGCCACAACTGCCGTGGAGTATTCGGGCCAGCGGCTGTCCCCTTCGAGGTCCGGAGCGTGGACAGTCTCCTGGACGGTGAATGCCGTGAGGCTGGGGGTCTCGGTGAAGCTGTGCTCAAGACGTCCGATGGACTTTGCTTGCTGGCTGCTGCTGGCTACGGTGGCGGTTTTCCGCTGCCGGAGCAGGGTGATGGCGCACAGCATCTCATCGCCTGGCTCCGAGAGGTTGCGCGCGGACACCTGTGCCAGTTCATTGAGGAAGTCCTCAACATCGGAGCTGTTGAGGACCAATTCATGCAGGTGCTCGGTGATGGATGTATCGGTTTTTGCTGTTGACTCGCCGGCCACGGTTTTCTGGTGCCATTCGTTCAGGTCAAAACGAGCCTGCAACACACAAGCACCCCGCAACGGGGCGGGGAGCCGGTGATGGTCGCTGGATCGACGAACTTTCCAACGGCCTGCTGCTAAACCGATAACCAGAGTATATACATCCCGGGCGGGGCGAAGCCCATATGCTCCGGGCCGCAACAGCGCTTGCTGGCGCCGGGCAAGGACCAACCGGCACAATGAAGCGGGAGCCGGTGCTGCCTCTGCCGGCCCGTTGACTGTGGTCCCGCTGCGGAAGGACAGGAACATGACCAGGCTTCTCATCATCGGCCCACCGGGCTCCGGCAAGGGGACCCAGGCCGAACACCTGGCACGCCACTTCCAGGTCCCTGCAGTGTCCACCGGCGACATTTTCCGGAGCAACGTCAGCCGGAAGACAGACCTGGGGAACCAGGCTGCGCAGTACCTGGACGGCGGCCACTTCGTACCGGACCACCTCACCAACGCACTGGTCAAAGACCGGCTCCTTGAAGGCGATGCGAGACACGGGTTCCTGCTGGACGGCTACCCCCGCACGGCGCCGCAGGCAACGGAACTGGATGCCATGCTCGCGGCCCAGGGCCATGCGCTGGACGCCGTCATCGAACTGCAGGCGCCGGACGCCGAACTGGAGGAGCGGATGCAGCGCCGCGCTGCCGAACAGGGCCGCACGGATGACACCATCGATGTCTTCCGGCGCCGGCTGGACCTCTACCACCGGCAGACCCATGAAGTAGTCTCGGTGTACGCGGGCCGGGGCATCCTGGTGTCCGTTAACGGCAGCGGCGACCAAGGCGGGATCACCGCAGTGGCAATCGCCGCCGTCGAACAGTTCCTCGCAGCCCCGCGGCCCCCGTCCTGACCGAACACCGCACGGTGAACGCACTCCAACAGAAGGAAACACTGATGAGAATTGCCGTTACAGGCGGAAACGGAAAACTGGGGCGGCACGTGGTGCGCCGGCTCACCGACGACGGCCACCGGGTCCTCTCCCTGGACCGCGCAGGCGAGCGCAGCCCGGGGCTCCTGGTGGTGGACCTGCGCAACTACGGGCAGGTAGTGGACGCGCTGCTGGGGGTTGATGACCGGCATGACGGGTTCGACGCCGTGGTGCACCTGGGAGCCATTCCCGCCCCGGGCATCCTTCCGGACGCGGCCACGTTCGAGAACAACATGCTGTCCACTTACAACGTCTTCCAGGCCGCGCGGCGCGCCGGCATCAAGAAGGTGGTGTACGCGTCCAGCGAGACCGTGCTGGGTCTGCCGTTCGACGTCGACCCGCCCTACATCCCGGTGGACGAGGAATACCCGCCGCGGCCGGAAAGCACCTACTCCCTGGTGAAGACGCTGGAGGAGCAGATGGCCGTGGAGATGACGCGGTGGGACCCGGAGTTGAGCATCACGGGCCTGCGGTTCTCCAACGTGATGGACGAGGCCGACTACGAAAAGTTCCCCTCCTTCGATGGGGACGCGACGCTGCGGAAGTGGAACCTGTGGGGCTACATCGACGGCAGGGACGGCGCCCAGGCCGTGGCGCGGGCGCTGGAGAACGCCAAGCCAGGATTCGAGGCCTTCATCATCGCCAATGCCGATACCGTCATGAGCCGGTCAAGCGCCGGTCTCGCAGCTGAGGTGTTCCCGGGCGTCAAGGTCACCAAGGAACTGGGCGAGCACGAAACGATGCTTTCCATCGACAAGGCGCGGCGGCTGCTGGGCTTCGAGCCCGAGCACAGCTGGCGGAACCATGCAGCAGCCGGCTCCGGCGCTGGAGGAGGCCAAGGCTAAAGCCGGGCCTGCAGTAACAGGTCCGCAGGAAACGCCAAAGGTTGGCACAGGATCATCCAAGGAGCCGGAAGCCGTGCGCTTCCGGCTCCTATCCTTTTGGTACAGCCATCCTTTACCTGTTCCCGGGCAGATTCCGCGACCCGGGGCGGGCCCGCTCCGCCACCACAAGGACCCCAAAATTCGTAGCCCCCTCTTCGTGCTGCCTGCCCTCACGGCGCTGCTTTCCGCCGCCGCCCTTTCCACGGCGGCCCTTCCCGCTGCCGCTGCTCCTGTCGCGGCTGCTGTCACTGTCCAGCCCGCCGCCGCAACCGGCCGCTACATCGTCCAGTACGCCCCCTCTGCAGACGTCACCGCCGAGGCGGCCGGACTGCGCGGCCAGGGCCTCGCCGTCGGCCGCACTTTTGAGCACGCAATCCATGGTGCCGTTGTCACCGCAACTCCCGCCCAGGCAGCAGCCCTTGCCAGGTCGGGGAAGGTGCTGTCCGTGGAACCGGACGCCCCCGTCAAGCTTTCCGGAACCGAGCAGCCGGCCCCCTGGGGCCTGGACCGTGCCGACCAGCGGGCACTGCCGCTCTCCGGCAGCTACTCGTGGACCGGGTCCGGCGCCGGTGTGACGGCCTACGTGGTGGACACCGGCATCCTGGCCTCGCACACCGACTTTGGCGGCCGCGTGGCGGCGGGCTGGACCGCCGTGGCGGACGGCAACGGCACCACAGACTGCAACGGCCACGGCACCCACGTGGCCGGAACTGTGGCCGGGTCCACGTACGGCGTCGCCAAGAGCGCCACCCTGGTGCCGGTCAGGGTGCTGGACTGCAGCGGGTCGGGCTACAACTCGGACGTGGTGGCCGGCCTGGACTGGATCGCCGCAAACCATGCCGCCGGAACACCGGCCGTGGCCAACCTCAGCCTCGGCGGAGCGGCCAGCAGCACGGTGGACAACGCCGTCCAGGCCGTCCTGGCTGACGGCGTCACTACTGTGGTGGCCGCGGGCAACTCCGCTGTGGACGCCTGCACAGGCTCACCTGCCCGCGTCCCCGGGGCCGTCACCGTGGCGGCCAGCGATTCCACCGACAAGCAGGCATCGTTCTCCAACTTTGGGTCCTGCGTCGACCTGTATGCTCCCGGCGTCGGCATCACCTCCGACTACTACACCTCCACCACGGCCACGGCCTCCATGTCCGGGACGTCCATGGCGGCTCCCCATACCGCCGGCGCCGCAGCCCTGCTGCTCTCGCAGAACCCTGCCCTGGCACCGGCCGACGTGGCCGCGGCACTGGCAGCCAATGCCACCGCCGGGGTGGTCACCGGTGCCACCGCGGGGACCCCGAACCGCCTGCTGTTTACGGGCGCGGACGCCGCGGCTCCTGCCCCGACCGTCACCTCGGTTTCGCCGGCCGCCAAGGCCACTGCTGTGGCCGCGGGCACGAATGTGGCGGCCACGTTCAGCGCCGCCGTCCAGGGCGTGTCCGCCACGACCTTCGTGCTCAAAAACGCCGCAGGGGCCAGCATCGCCGGCACCGTCACATACAACGCAACCACCAGGACCGCCACCCTTGACCCGGCCGCAAACCTCGCCGCGGACACCACCTACACGGCCACCCTGGCCGGCGGAACCTCTGCCATCCGGGACGCCGCAGGCACACCACTGGCCACCACCAGCTGGAGTTTCACTACCGGCCCGGCGCCCACCCTCACCAGCTACACCCCGGGCAGCAACGCGCTCCTGGTCCGCAGGAACAGCAACGTCAGCGCCACCTTCAGCGAAGCCGTCCAGGGCACCGGCACCACCACCTTCACGCTGAAGGACGCTTCAAGCAGCGCCTTGGTGGCAGCCTCCGTCTACCGCAACGGCACCACCAACCAGTGGATCCTCGATCCCCTGGAACCCCTGGCCGCCAAGGCCCGGTATACGGTGACCCTGGTTGGAGGGGCCTCCGGTATCCGCGACCTCGCCGGCAATCCGCTGGCGAGCCGGAGCTGGCAGTTCACCACCGGGTCGTATTGATCGCCCGGATCGGCCTGCCGCCAGCCATGGCGGCCGCCCTGGTGCCCTTCCTGGCCGGGGCCGGCGCCATGGCCAGCGACCCGGTGATGGAGTGGATGGCCTTTCATGGGGATAATCTTCAGCCTAGGCATTCAACAACACGCGTGTATGGCGTGCATTCAACAGGGCGCAGGGACGGGCAGCACATTGGCACAGAAATCAGCAGGTTCCGCAGTCACCGAGAGAAACTCCGGCAGGTGGCACACCTTCCATGAGAAGTTCGTGGTGGAGGAGCGCTACATCGACCCTGCCGACCGGCGGCGCCTTTACCGTGCATCGGTCATCCTGGCCGTGGTGGGGCTGGCACTCTTTATCGCCACGCTGGTCAGCGTGGTGCAGGCCGGCGGCCTTACCGTTGCAGACCAGCCGGTGCACGACTGGCTGCTGACAACCCGCTCAGCGGCACTTACCGCCTTCATGATCTTCCTGGCCGTGTTCTTCGGCCCCATCGCCCTGCCCATCATCGTGCTGGTGGTGATCCTCGTCTGGGGCTTCGCGGCCAAACACGCTTGGCGCCCCATCCTGCTGGCGTCCGCGATGCTGACCGGGGTGATCATCTCCCAGATCATCCTGCACATCGTCCAGCGCTCGCGGCCTCCCGTGGACCAAATGCTGTTCGGTGCGGACCAGACCTTCTCCTACCCGTCCGGGCACGTCCTGGGAGCCTGCGACTTCCTGTTGGTGGGCGCCTACCTGATCTTCTCCCGGCGCCGGAACCCGCGGTCAGCGGTCTTCGGTTTCATCGGGGCCGGGATCGGAATCATCCTCGCCATCGCCAGCCGGCTCTACCTGGGCTACCACTGGCCCACGGACACCCTTGCATCGTTTTCACTGTCGTTGCTCATCCTGGGCGGAGTCATCGCGCTGGACACCTGGCGGACTGCGCGAATCCCTGGGGAGCCGGTCACGGGAGAGCTGTCGAAGGAAGATTCCGCCCGGGAGTAACGCCCTCCCCGGCAAGGTAATTCACTGCGGCTGATTCACTGCACCTACTTGATTCCGGTTGCGTCACCCGGTCCATTCACGCAGGCTGCTTCACTGCGGCCGCGATTTGGCGCGCTTCAGGGCCCTGTGCAGTTTCACGTTCGCCGCCTCCAGCTCCAGGACCTTGGCAACGCCTGCCAGGTTCAGCCCCTCCTCGAGGAGCTCGCCGATCCGCTGCAGTACGGCGATGTCGTCATCGCTGTACTGCCGGGTGCCGCCTGCCGTCCTCGACGGGGTCAGCAGCCCCTTGGTTTCGTACAGCCTGATGTTCTGCTGCCCGGTTCCCGTGAGCTCTGCGGCCACCGAGATGGCGTACAGCGCCCGTGAGCCGGCGGAGCGCGCAGGCCGTCCCGCGTCAGGTTCTGCCATGTGTACTCCCAAAAATCGTTGCGGCCCGTGCCTTGCTTCAGTTTCCCACGAGTGCTATAAAAAATCTATATCCACCACCATAGATTCGGTGATGGTGGAGCAGACGCGGATCAACACTTGGAAGCCGAAGGAGTGGGAAATGATGTTGATGCGGACTGACCCGTTCCGTGAGCTGGACCGGCTCACGCAGCAGGTCTTTGGGACCGCCGCCCGTCCGGCAGCCATGCCCATGGATGCCTGGCAGGAGGACGGCGAATTCGTGGTGGCGTTCGACCTTCCCGGCGTGAAGGTGGATTCGCTGGACCTGAACGTCGAGCGGAACGTCCTGACGGTGCGGGCCGAGCGCCAGGACCCCACGCAGCCCAATGTGGAGCTGGTGGCCTCTGAGCGCCCCCGCGGCGTGTTCAGCCGCCAACTGATCCTGGGCGACACCCTGGACACCGACAAGATCAAGGCCAGCTACGACCAGGGCGTCCTGACCCTGCGGATACCGGTTGCTGAACGGGCCAAGCCGCGCAGGATCGAAATCCAGACCGGGCAGGGCGGGATGCAGCAGATCAACACGTAGGGTTTTCCTTCGCGTGCCCCTGCCGGCCAGGCAGGGGCACCGGCGGAGCAGGAGGCCGGCATGAACGACATTCCCGATTACTACACCATCCTCGGCGTGGGCCGGGATGCCACCCGGCAGGAAATCTCCCATGCGTACCGGGCCCTCATGCGCAGCCACCATCCGGACATGGACGGCGCGCAGGCGGACGGGAACAACCAGGCAAGGGGGAGCCAGCCGGCGGTGGCGGGCACCCCCGGGCAGCGTGACGAGCTCCTGGGGATCATGCAGGCGTTCAACGTGCTGCGTGACCCCGGACGCCGGGCCGATTACGACCGGCGGCTGGCGGCAGGGGCGCCCACCGTCGTCCCGGTCCGGAAAGTCCGCAGCACCGGCGCCCCGTCCGGGCCTGCCATCCGTGTCACGCCGGTGCGGTGGGAAAGCGGGCCCTGGGCCTGAAAGCGGGCCCTGGGCCTGAAAGCGGGCCCTGGGCCTGAAAGCGGGCCAGGCCCTGAACCAGGAAACCAACCAACGCAGTGCCATTTATCCAAGGAGGCGGAAAGCTGCATGAGCGACTGGCGGCGCTACGATTCACACCTCATTCCCGCATTCCATGAGCGCTTTGAGCAGCGCTGGGGTCCGGGGACCGCGCCCTTCCTTGACCCCGAGGCGCACGAACAGCCGCTGCCGCGCGCGCAGTGGATCAATCCGGCCACCGGTGCAGCCTTGGCGGTGGTCCCGGTCTGGACGGCCGACGAGAGGCAGCAGCGTTCATTCGGCGTGTTCTACCTGCCCCCGGCGGGGGACATCTGGGTCCTGCGGCCAGGGTACACCGGCTACCTGGAACCGTCGGACGGCGATTCGGAGCACCTGGTGACCCTGCGCAATGACGCCTTCCGCAAGGCCGTGGCGCACGCCAAGGAGTTCCTTTTCGGCTCACAGTAGCCGCCGGTGCCCGCGCGGAGTTGCTGCTCGTCAGCCGTCCTCCGCTGTGACATTCTGGGACGTACCCAAACCACCGTGACCAAAAGGCTGGACCCCAATGCACATCACCGCAAAGGACCTCGCAGCACTCATCCCCCCGGGGTTCACCCTTGGCGTCGCAACCGCAGCATTCCAGATTGAAGGGGCGTTGGAAGAGGATGGCCGCGGGCCCTCGGGCTGGGACAGGTTCGCGGCCAGGCCCGGCGCCATCGTGGAGGACCACAGCCCCGTGGTGGCCACGGACCATTACCACCGGATGCCGCAGGACGTGGCCCTCCTGAAGCAGTTGGGCGTCGATTCCTACCGGTTCTCCTTCTCCTGGCCGCGCATCCAGCCCGGCGGGACCGGACCCGCCAACCGGGCAGGGCTGGCGTTTTATGACCGGCTCCTCGATGAGCTCCTGGCCAACGGGATCTCGCCCATGGCCACCATCTACCACTGGGACACGCCCCTGGAACTGGATGAAGCAGGCGGCTGGATGAACCGGGACACCGCCTACCGGCTGGGGGAGTACGCAGCCATCGTGGCTGAGGCGTTCGGGGACCGGGTGGCCCGCTGGGTCACCATCAACGAACCGGCAACCGTGAGCGCGAATGGTTACGCATTCGGCCTGCACTCACCCGGCAAGGAGCTTGCCCTGGGCGCCTTCCCCACCGTCCACCACCAGCTGCTGGGCCACGGGCTCGCCGTCCAGGCCCTGCGCGCTGCCAAGGTGCCTGGCGAAATCGGGATGACCAACGTCTACTCGCCCATGGTGCCGAACTCGATCAACCCGCTGGACAAGATCAGCGCCGGGGCCATGGACCTGGGCCAGAACCGGCTCTACGCGGACCCGGTCCTGACGGGCAAATACCCCGACCTGATCCGCGCCGCGAAGTTCTTCAGCTCCTTCGACCACCCCGAAGATGACATGGAGATCATTTCCCAACCCCTGGACTTCTACGGGCTTAACTACTACATGCCCACCAAGGTGGCGGCGGGACCCGGCGGCGGCACGGTCCCGTCAAGCATGGCGGAAGCCATGGGCAGCGACCTCAACGCCACGGGCAGCGGCGCAACGCCATTCCACGTGGAAGCCTGGCCGGAAGCGGACATCACCGCCTACGGGTGGCCGGTCAAGCCGGAGTACATGGCCGTGGCACTGAAGGAGATGGCCGAGCGGTACCCCAACCTGCCTCCCGTGATCATCACCGAAGGCGGTGCCAGCTTCGAGGACATCATCGTCCGGGACAAGTCCACCAACACCCGGTTCATCCCGGATGAGCGGCGGCTGAAGTACATCTCCGACCACCTTGAAACCGCACTGCGCGCCACGGCGCCCGGCGGCGTGGCGGAGTCCGTTGACCTGCGTGGCTACTACGTGTGGTCCTTCCTGGACAACTTCGAGTGGTCCGCCGGCTACAAGCAGCCCTTTGGCCTGCTGCACGTGGACTTCGAAACACTGGACCGCACGCCCAAGGCATCCTACTTCTGGTACCAGGAGCTCATCGAGGAACGTGACCTGGCTGCCGCTGCCGACGCCACGATCGCCCAGGCAGTGGTTCCGGATCTGCTGGGCGGCGGGGATTCGCTGGACAATGGGGATTTGCTGGACAGCGGGGATTTGCTGGACAGCGGGGATTTGCTCGACAGCGGGGAGCTGTTGGGCAATGAAGCGCCCGACGACGGCGCACCCCTGGGTGAGGGCGCGTAGGACGCAACGGGGCCGGCACCGGAATGGTCAGCCCCGGAGCAGGTCCAGCAAGGCGAGCTGCTTGGCGATGCCGGCGCCGTCCGGGGAGTAGATCCACGGCACCCGGGAGGTGGTGTGGTCGCCGTCCTCGGAGTGGCCGCCGGCGAAGACCGATTCGCTGACGGACAGCTGCCGGATGGCGATGGCCGCAACCTTTTCCGGGTTCCCCGCGGCGAAGGCGGAGTAGATGGCCTCATCATGCTGGCCGTTGTCGCCGATCAGGAGCCACCGCATGTCCGGGAATTCCTCGGCGAGCCGCTCCAGGTTGCGGTGCTTGTGGTCCTGGCCGCTGCGGAACCAGCGGTCCTGGGTAAGGCCCCAGTCCGTCAACAGCAGCGCGCCCTTGGGGTACATGTTGCGGGTCAGGAAGCGCCCCAGCGTAGGGGCGGCGTTCCAGGGGCCGGTGGACAGGTAGATGACAGGAGCTTCAGGGTGCTCAATGGTCAGCCGGTCCAGCAGCACGGCCATTCCCGGCGTGGCCATGCGCGCCCGTTCGCTGAGCACGAAGGTGTTCCACAGTGCCAGGAACGGCCGCGGCAGGGCGGTCACCATGACGGTGTCGTCAATGTCGGAGACGATGCCGAATTGCACGCCGGGCGCGATGACCTGGATCAGTGCTTCCGCCGGCTCGGTTCCCTCCGCGCGCAGGACTGCCGTGTGCCAGCCAGGAGACAGCTGGACATCCACCTCGGTGTCGATGAGTCCGCCCCGGTCCGCCGTAACGTGGGCGACGACGTCACCGATGGTGATTTCGACGTCGGTAAACTGCAGCGGCACCCCCGTGAAGGCGCGCCAGCCCCGGATGTTCTGGTTCCCGTTTTTCGCTTCGTGCTCGGCTTTGCTCCCCGGCAGCGGCTTCTGGGTCAGCAGCACGCGCCCCAGTACCCGTACCCGGGTGGTGGAACCGTAGCCCTGGTAGGCGATGGTCTGCGGCACGAAGTCCCACCGTTTGGCGAGGGTGATCCGGACATCGTTGACCGCATCAGAGAGCCGGTGCGCCAGCCGGAAGAACTGGCTTCCCGACAGCGCGTACTGGCCTTTTTTGTTCTGCCGCGGTGCGTGTGCCGCGTCCTGGGCTGGGTTCTGCGGAGCCATGTCCATGCCCTAACTCTGCCACAGGGCGGCAGCAGGCATCAGCTGACGCCCAGGAAAGCCCGCAGGGTCTCGGCGTTCCGCACAGCGTTCCCGCCGCCGTCGTTGTTGAAGTAGGCGTACACGTCGATGCCCGCGCCGTCCCACTCGCGGATGCGGTCTGCCCACCAGTGCATGTCGGCGTCCGAGTAGGAGCCGCCATACAGGTGTTCGTGGTCCGGCCCGTGAAGCCGGACGTAGGCGAACGGCGCCGTGGTCCGCAGGATGCACGGGAGGTTGGCGCCGCTCATGATGCAGTAGGCCGCCTGGTGCCGCTCCAGCAGGGTGAACACTTCGGGGCAGTCCCAACTGGGGTGCCTGAACTCCACGGCCACCCTGATCCAGGAGGGGAGGGCAGCCAGGAAATAGTCCAGCCGGGCGTCGTCGCGCTCCAGCTGCGGCGGCAGCTGGACCAGGAGCACGGCCCGTTTGTCCCCCAGCTCATGCCAGCACCTGGTGATGCGTTCAATCCACACTTCCGGTGAATAGAGCTTGCGTGCATGGGTCAGCCCGCGGGGTGCCTTGACGGACATGCTGAATCCGGGCGGGAGGCGCCTGTTCCAGCCTGCGAAGGTGGTGTCCCGGGGCCACCGGTAGAAGCTGGCGTTCAGTTCCACCGTGCTGAACCTGGCGACGTAGCACTGGAGCCTGTCCCGGACGGGCAACCCGGGCGGGTACAGGACGTTTTCCCAGTGGTCGTAGCTCCAGCCGGAGGTGCCGATATGGATTGTCATTTGCCTCAGGCTACACCTGCACATTGCCCTTCCCTTCGGAGCCCTGTGTGGCAGGGTAATGTCATGGCGCGAATCGAAGACTATGCGGTAGTTGGCGACCTTCAAACAGGGGCGCTGGTCAGCAAGGAAGGCTCGATTGACTGGCTCTGCCTCCCGCGGTTCGATTCCCCGGCGTGCTTCAACGCGCTGCTGGATACCCCTGACTCGGGTCGCTGGCTGCTGGCGCCGGAGGGCGGCGGAGCGTGCACCCGGCGGAGCTACCGCGACGGCAGCCTGGTGCTGGATACGGAGTGGGAGACGCCGGACGGAACCGTGCGGGTCACAGACTTCATGCCGCCCAGGGATTCGGTTGCTGACATTGTCCGCATCGTGGAGGGCATCAGCGGCACCGTCAAGATGCGCGGGGAGTTGGTCCTGAGGTTCGACTACGGCCACATCGTGCCGTGGGTCCGCAAGGACAAGCGCGGGCTGCACGCCATTGCCGGCCCGGACGCCGTCTACCTGGTCACCCCTGCGCCCCTGCACGGCGAGAACATGCACACCGTCAGCGATTTCACCGTGAGCGCCGGCGAGAAGGTGCCGTTCGTGCTGACCTGGGCACCAAGCCACGTGGGACGGCCGGTCAGCGTTGATGCCGAGGACGTCCTTGAGAGCACCTACGCATTCTGGCGGGGCTGGTCCTCGCAGTGCACCGTCAAGGGGAAGTACCAGGACGCGGTGGTCCGCTCCCTGGTGACGCTCAAGGCGCTCACCTATGCCCCCACCGGGGGAATCGTCGCCGCCGTCACCACATCCCTTCCGGAGCAGCCGGGCGGCCAGCGGAACTGGGATTACCGCTACTGCTGGCTGCGGGATGCCGCCATGACCTTGCAGGCCCTGCTGGCCGCCGGATACACCGCCGAGGCGGCCGCCTGGCGGGACTGGCTGCTCCGGGCCGTGGCCGGCGACCCCGCCGACCTGCAGATCATGTACGGAATCCATGGCGAGCGGCGGCTGCCCGAGATGGAGCTGCCCTGGCTGAAGGGCTACGAGAACTCGGCGCCCGTCCGGATCGGAAACGCGGCGGCGGAGCAGTTCCAGCTGGACGTGTGGGGCGAGGTCCTTGACTGCCTCGCGCTGACCCGGAACTCGCTGCTGAAGCACACTGATGAGGCCTGGGACGTGCAGATTGCCCTGATGGAGCACCTGGAAACCATCTGGGACCAGCCGGACAACGGGCTCTGGGAGATGCGCGGGCCGCGCCGGCATTTCACCCACTCCAAGGTGATGGCGTGGGTGGCCGCGGACCGGATGGTGAAGGGCGTGCGGGAGTCCGGGCTGCCGGGGCCGGTGGAGCGCTGGGAGGCGCTGCGGGAGCAGATCCGCGGGGACATCATGGCCAACGGTTTCGATGCCAGGCGCAATACTTTTGTGCAGTCCTACGGCCGGCCGGAGCTCGATGCCAGCCTGCTGCTGATTCCCAGGGTGGGTTTCCTGCCGAACGACGACCCCAAGGTCATAGGAACCATCGACGCCATTCAGCGGGAGCTGACCCAGGACGGTTTTGTGCTGCGATACAAGCCGGAAGAGAGCGACGACGGCCTGCCGGGCGACGAGGGCGTCTTCCTGGCGTGCTCATTCTGGATGGTGGAGGCGCTCCTGGGAGCCGGGCGCCATGAGGAATCGCGCGAACTCTTCGAACGCCTGCTGGAACTGCGCAACGACGTGGGGCTGCTGAGCGAGGAATGGGCGGTGAAAGCCGGGCGCCAACTGGGCAACACACCGCAGGCATTCAGCCACTTCGCCCTTGTGACTAGCGCCCTGGAGCTTCATCAGGATACGGTTCGGCGCAGTGACACCCCCCTTCCGTCTGCACAGGCGGATACGCGCTGAGGCGGCGCGGACGGGGCTGGAACTTCTCCTTCGCAGGATAGATAAGTATACTTACTAACACCTCATGGAGTGCTCCCAAGCACAGTGCCGTGATTGACGGAGGAGTGATAGCTATGGCCGGATTTTTTGAACTCGTGGATGCCCCTGACGGCGGTTACCGGATCAGGATGATGGACGGAAGCGGGAACCTGATGGCCATCTCTGTTACCTTCCCCACAAAGCGGGCCGCTGTGGCAGGCGTTGCGATGGCCCGGGAAATTGCCGGTACGGGCCTGATCCGGGACAAGAGCCTGGACGGCGCCGGGTCCGTCATCCGTGAACGCGTACGGCCCGTCAGTTCTCCCAAGGAGGAAGCGGCCAAACTGAAAAAGGCCCCCGGCGCCCGACGGGCAGCGGTGAGCTGATGGCCGAATCCACCACACCCCCTGGCACCCCCCGCCGGGGGGTCCTGTTTGACGTCGACGGAACGCTGATCGACTCGTCCTACATCCACACCATCGCCTGGTGGGGTGCCTTCCGCCAGTATGGCCACGACGTCCCCATGGCGGCCATCCACCAGCTCGTGGGCATGGGCGGCGCCCGGCTCGTGGACACCCTCCTCCCCGACGGCCGGAACCGGGACGAGGATGAGGACATCATGGCCAGCCATGGCGCACTGTATGCCTCGCACTGGCCCTCGCTCCGCGCCCTTGATGGCGCCAAGGACCTGCTGGGCCAGTGCCATGCCGGAGGCCTGGCTGTGGCCCTGGCTTCCTCGGCGCGGGAACGGGATCTGCAGGTCATGCGCTCCGTGCTGGAGGCAGACGCCTTCATTGACGCCGCCACCAGCGCCAATGACGCGAAGGAGAGCAAGCCTGCGCCGGACATCCTGGAAGCCGCCCTGGAGGCCGTGGGCGTCGAGGCTGCCAACGCTGTTTACGTGGGTGACGCTGTATGGGACATGAAGGCAGCGGGCGCGCTGGGCATTCCCGCCATCGGGCTTACCTGTGGTGGAATCCATGCGGCACAACTCCGGGAAGCGGGCGCCGTTGAGGTCTATGACGGGCCGCGCCACCTGCTGCAGAACCTGGGCTCAAGCGCCATCGGCCGGCTGCTTGCGTTGCAGCCGCACCGCTAGGAAGCCGCCCAGGTTACAGTGGCTGGCCGCCCGGCACGGAATCCTCGTCGCCGGCGATGGAAGGCTTTGTCCACGACACCACCACCTTCACCGAGCCGTCGTCGTCCCGCTCGATGTCCGTGGCCACCTCTGTGGCCGGCGCCCCCATTTCCCGGACGCGCGTCCGGTAGGTGCTGACCAGTTCCGCCAGGCTTTCTTCCGTCCATTCACCCGGACGCATGCGGGTGGAGATCTCGACCGGTTCCGGCTGGTACAGCGACATGGCGTTCCTCTTTCACGTGGTCTTCCGTTTGTCTCTCCCTACGCTATGAGCAGCCGGCGGCGCCCACAAGCTTTTAATCAGCATGCTTACTTTTTTCGCCCAAAACAGATAGCGTCGAAGAAAGGGTGCCCACGGGTGCCCTGCCCCGCCCCGGGAGAACCCCCGGGGCAAAGAAGACGAAAGGGAGACTGTGAAAGCACTGACGTGGCAAGGAAAGCGGTCGGTAAGCGTTGAAGAAGTGCCCGATCCCGTCATCCAGGAGCCCACGGACGCGATCGTCCGGATCACCTCCACCGCGATCTGCGGTTCCGACCTGCACCTCTACGAGGTCCTGGGCCCCTACATGCACAAAGGCGACGTCATTGGCCACGAGCCGATGGGCATCGTGGAGGAAGTAGGCAGTGGCGTTACCAACCTCCGCAAGGGCGACCGCGTGGTGGTTCCGTTCAATATTTCATGCGGCTCCTGCTTCATGTGCCGCCAGGGCCTGCAGTCGCAGTGTGAAACCACGCAGGTGAAAGAGAAGGGATCCGGCGCAGCCCTGTTCGGCTTCTCAGAACTGTATGGGTCGGTCCCCGGCGGCCAGGCCGAATACCTGCGCGTCCCGCACGCCGACTATGGCCCCATCAAGGTGGGCAGCGAGCTCCCCGATGAACGCTACCTGTTCCTCTCGGACATCCTCCCCACCGCCTGGCAGGGGGTGGAGTACGCCAATGTTGAACCCGGCGGCGTCCTGACGGTTTTCGGGCTCGGTCCGGTGGGCCAGTTCGCGGCAAGGATCGGAGCGCACCGTGGTTACCGGGTCATCGGCGTCGATCCCGTTCCGGAACGGCGCGAGATGGCCGCCCGGCATGGAGTCGAAACCCTCGATTACGCCAAGGGCGTCGCCGACGAACTGCGGGAGATGACCGATGGGAGGGGTCCGAACGGCATAGTTGACGCCGTCGGAATGGAAGCCCACGGTTCGCCGGTGGCAGGGTTTGCGCACCAGGCGCTGGGGCTCCTGCCGGACAAGCTGGCGCAAAAGGCGATGGAGACTGCGGGTGTGGACCGGCTCGCGGTGCTGCATACCGCCATTGATGCGGTACGCCGCGGCGGCACCCTGTCGCTGAGCGGTGTCTACGGCGGCCAGGCCAGCCCCATGCCGCTGCTGACCATGTTCGACAAGCAGCTTCAGCTGCGCATGGGTCAATGCAACGTACGGCACTGGACCGACCAGCTGCTTCCCTTGGTGGAGGACGACGCCGACCCGCTGGGCGTGATGGACCTGGTCACCCACCGCTCGGGCCTGGACGGTGCGCCTGCCCTCTACGAGAAGTTCCAGAAGAAGGAAGACGGCTGCATCAAGGTGGTCCTCAACCCGGGCGCCTGACCAACAGCAGTTAAAGCAGAGGCCGTGATGGGTACCATCACGGCCTCTGCTTTTGCCCGAAGGGTGAAGCTCCTAGGTCAGCTTCACCTGGCGGTTCATGTCCTTGTACAGCAGGTAGCGGAATTCACCGGGGCCGCCGGCATAGCAGGCCTGCGGGCAGAAGGCGCGCAGCCACATGAAGTCCCCGGCCTCCACCTCCACCCAGTCGTTGTTCAGCAGGTACATGGCCTTGCCCTCCAGGACGTACAGGCCGTGTTCCATCACGTGGGTTTCCGGGAATGGGATCACGCCGCCGGGCTGGAACGTCACGATGTTCACCTGCATGTCATGGGCGAGGTCGTTCGAGTCCGTGAACCGCGTGGTCTTCCAGACGTCATTGGTGTCCGGCATGGACGTGGGCTCCACGTCCTTTTCGTTGGTGACGAAGGACTTGGCCTCGTACCCTTCAAGGCGTTCGTAGGCCTTGCGGATCCAGTGGAAGGACACGACCTCGTCAGAGACGTTTTCCAGGCCCCATTCCGAACCCGCGGCCAGGTAGGCGTAGCCGCCCTCCTCCAGCGGGTGCAGTTCGCCGTCCAGGGTGAGGTTGACCTTGCCCCGCGTCACGAAAATGACGCCCTCCACTCCGGCCTCGAATTCGGCCTTCGGAGCCCCGCCGCCCGGGCCGATCTCAACGATCAGCTGGGAGAAGGTGGTGGCGAAGCCGGAGATGGGGCGGGCGATGATCCAGGACCGGGTGTTCGAAAAGCCCGGCAGGTTGGACGTGACGATGTCCGTCATCACGCCCTTCGGGATCACCGTGTAGGCCTCGGTGACGATGGCGCGCTCGGTGGTCAGGTGGGTCTGCGGCGGGAGTCCGCCGCTGGGGGAGTAGTACTTGCCCATGAATGGGATCCTTTGCTTACGAGTTGGAAGTGGTGGCCAGCCGCGGATGGGCCAGGGCGGTGAGCCGGGGAAGCCCGACGCCGGCAAGCGCCTGGACTTCCTCCGCACCCACTGCCCCGCACTGGACGCCGCGCAGGACGAATGCGGCCAGGGCCCGGGCGGTGGCGGGTTCGTCCATGACGCCGCCTTCGGTCCGCTCCACATAGTTCCGCAGGCGGGCGGCCGCAGCCGGCAGGCCTTCGCGGTAGAAGGCATAGGTGGCGGCGAAGCGGCTGGGCAGCTGGGCCGGGTGCAGGTCCCAGCCCTGGTAGTAGCCCCGTTCCAGCGACCGCCGGACCAGCCGGCCGTGCAGCTGCCAGGCGTTCTCCACGTTGTCGCCCACCGGGATGATGTTGGTGGACCCGTCGGAGAGCCGGATGCCGGTGCCTGCCACGGCGAGCTGCATGACCTCCTTGGCGAAGTCCGCCACCGGGTGCTCCATGGACTGGTACTCGGCGGAGATCTGGAGTGATGCCGAGTAGTCGTAGGTGCCGTAGTGCAACCCGCTGATCCGCCCGGGCACGGCATGCGGCAGCTGCGCTACCGGAGACGTTCCTTCCGGACCGAGGATCAGCTGCGGTGTTTCCACCTGCACCTCGAAGCGGAGCCGCCCGGCCGGCAGGCCGTGGACGTCCTCGAGCCGGGACACCGCATAGTCCATGGCCTGGACCTGGGCCACTGTGGTGACCTTGGGCAGCGTGAGGACCAGGCCGTCCGGCAGTTCGCCGGCCGCTGCCAGGCCGGACACGAACAGGTCAAGCGTCCGCAGGCCACGGGCCCGGGTGGGAGCCTCGAAGCACTTGAACCGGATGCCGATGAACGGGGGAGCGGACCCCGCCGCCACGGCCTGCGCCACGGCGGACGCCGCGGCAACGGCGGCGGCGTCCTCGGCGTCGTCGCCCCTGTCCCCGAAGCCGTCCTCGAAGTCGAGGCGCAGGTCCTCGATCGGCTCGGTCTGGAGCTTGGCCTGGACGCGGCCCGCCACCGCTTCGGCGAGCCCGGCGTCCTGGCCCAGCAGCCGGCCCAGCTTCCCGAAGCCGCCGTGGGCTTCGGCCGTCGCGATTGCCTGGGCGCCCCAGTCGGCCGCGAGCGACGGTGTGAAACGGTCCGCGGGCACGTACACCGTGTGCACGGGCTGGCGGGTGCCGTCGTCGCCCGGGTAGTTCTGTTCCAGCAGCCGGTCGGTGGCAGCAAGCTGCCCGTCAATGTGCGCGAGGTCCCCCGCGGAGAGCGAGGACTTGGGTGCTGCCATCTCAGCCCACCAGTTCGTACGCAGGCGTGGTGAGGAAGTCGGTGTAATCGTCCGACAGGCAGATGTCAGCGATGAGCTCGCCGGCCGGCTGGTAGTAGCGGCGGAATGCCTCGTCACCGAATTCGGTGCGGAGCCGCTCCGTTTCCTCGCCGAGGATCCGCTCCACCAGTTCTCTGGTCACGGTGTTCCCCGTGTCCGCAAGGATGGACTTGTTCCGGATTTGCTGCCACACCTGCGAGCGGGAAATCTCGGCCGTGGCGGCGTCCTCCATCAGGTTGTGGATGGCCACGGCGCCATTCCCGGACAGCCAGACGGCCGTGTAGGCAACGGCAACGTAGAGGTTCAGGCGCAGGCCGGCTTCGGTGACCTGGCCGCCGGCGGACTGGACGTCCAGCAGTTGCTCCGCGGTAACCGAAACCTCCGGCCGCTGCTTGTCCACCTGGTTGGGCTTGTCGCCGAGCACGGAGTCGAAGACTTCCCGGCACGTGGGCACCAGGTCCGGGTGGGCAACCCAGGAGCCGTCAAAGCCGTCATTTGCCTCGCGGGTCTTGTCCGCGCGGACCTTCTCGAAGGCGGCCTCGGTGACTTCTGGGTGGCGCCGGTTGGGGATGACCGCGGCCATGCCGCCCATGGCGAAGGCGCCGCGCCGGTGGCAGGTCTTGACCAGGAGTTCGGTGTAGGCGCGCATGAACGGGGCGGTCATCGCCACGGACGCGCGGTCCGGCAGGACGAATTCCTCACCGGCGTCACGGAAGTACTTGATGATGCTGAACAGGTAGTCCCAGCGTCCGGCATTGAGGCCGGAGGCGTGGTCCCGCAGTTCATACAGGATCTCGTCCATCTCGAACGCGGCCGGGATGGTCTCGATCAGCACCGTGGCGCGGATGGTGCCCTGGTTCAGGCCCAGGAAGTCCTGGGCGAAGACGAACACGTCGTTCCACAGCCGCGCTTCGAGGTGGCTTTCCATCTTGGGCAGGTAGTAGTACGGGCCCTGTCCGTTGAGGACCAGCTGTTTGGCGATGTGGAAGAAGTGCAGCCCGAAGTCCACCAGGGCACCAACCGCGGGCTCACCGTTGACCAGCAGGTGCTTCTCCTGCATGTGCCAGCCGCGAGGGCGGGCCACCACGACGGCGAGCGGCGCGTCGGTGCGGAGCCGGTACTCCTTGCCCTCCTCCGAGGTGTAGCTGAGCGTGCCCTGGGCGGCGTCGCGGAGGTTCAGGATGGCGTCGATGACGTTGGCCCAGGTGGGTGTGCTGGCGTCCTCGAGGTCCGCCAGCCACACCTTCGCGCCGGAGTTCAGGGCGTTGATGGCCATCTTCGCCGGCGAGGCGGGTCCGGTCATCTCCACCCGGCGGTCCTGCAAAGCTGCCGGTGCGGGCGCAACCTTCCAGTTGCCGTCGCGCACGTCCTTGGTCTCCGGCAGGAAGTCGAGCTTGCCCGTTTCCGCCACCCGCTGCCGCTTGACGGCGCGGGCCGCCAGGAGCTCGTTGCGGGTGCCGGCGAACCGGTTGTGGAGCTCCTCCACGAAGGCCAGTGCCTTGGGCGTGAGGATCTCCTCTGCGCGGTTGATCGGCCGGGGATCTGTGACGGTGATGGCCATTTCTGGTCCTTTCCTTTGGCTGGAAGTCGGGCGGTCAGGCGGAGGCCAGTGCTGGCTCCGCGGCGGAATCGGCCGGTTCGGCAGCCGTTGCCACGTTTGAGGCGTGTGCCGCGGCGGCGACGGCTGCCGCGACATCGGCGGTCACGTGCGGATCGAAGATGCTGGGGATGATGTAGCTCGCATTGAGCTCATTATCATTCACCCGGTTGGCGATTGCTTCCGCCGCGGCCACCAGCATGTCCGGGGTGATGTCGCTTGCTCCCACGTCGAGGAGCCCGCGGAAGAGGCCGGGGAAGGCCAGGACGTTGTTGATCTGGTTGGGGAAGTCGCTGCGGCCGGTGGCCACCACTGCGGCGTGCCGGGATGCGACGGCCGGATCCACCTCGGGGGTGGGGTTGGCCATGGCGAAGACGATGGCATCCTTCGCCATGGAGGCGATGTGCTCCTCTTCCAGGATGTTCGGGGCGGAGACGCCGATGAAGACATCAGCGCCCACCAGGGCCTCGTGCAGGCTGCCGGAGAAGCCTTCCTGGTTGGTGTTTTCCGCAATCCAGGTGCGGTGCGGATCGTTATACGCCTCACCCTTGTGGATGGCACCGGAGCGGCCCGCGGCCACAATGTGCCGGGCGCCCTGGGCCTTCAGCAGCTGGATGATGGCGGAGCCGGCAGCGCCGACCCCGGAAACTACGATCTTCACGTCCGCGATCTTCTTGTCCACCACGCGCAGGGCATTGACCAGGGCAGCGAGGGTCACGATTGCCGTGCCGTGCTGGTCGTCGTGGAAGACCGGAATGTCCAGTTCCTCGCGCAGGCGCGCCTCGATCTCGAAGCAGCGGGGCGCAGCGATGTCCTCCAGGTTCACGCCCCCGAAGACCGGTGCCAGGAGCTTGACGGTGCGGATGATTTCCTCCGTGTCCTGGGTATCAAGGCACACGGGCCACGCGTCGACGTTGGCGAACTGCTTGAACAGGGCGGCCTTGCCCTCCATGACCGGAAGGGCCGCGGCGGGACCGATGTTGCCCAGGCCCAGCACTGCCGATCCGTCGGTGACCACGGCCACGGTGTTGCGCTTGACGGTCAGGTTGCGGGCGGCGGCGGGGTCCTCGGCGATGGCCAGGCAGACGCGGGCGACGCCGGGAGTGTAGGCGCGGGAGAGATCGTCGCGGTTGCGCAGGGGGACCTTGGGGACCACCTCGAGCTTGCCGCCCAGGTGCATCAGGAAGGTGCGGTCCGAGACGTGCTGGACCGTGACGCCGTCGAGCGCATTGAGGGAGTCCTTGACGCGGGCGGCGTGGGCGTCGTCGGTGGTGTTGCAGGTGACGTCAACCACCAGGGTCTCGTGGTGGGACTCGGTGACGTCCAGTGCGGTGATTGCGGCGCCGGCAGCTCCGACGGCGGCTGCGAGCTCGCTGGTGGCGCTGAAGCTTGAGGGTGCTTCCACGCGCAGGGTGATCGAATTTCCGGGGCTGGGGTTCGCCATTGAATGTCCTCCTGATTGGGCCTGGGCCGGCTTCTGCTCTAATCCGAATGTTTTCGTATTATGGATATTATTATCTACTTTATGGAAATACAACCCCTTCGAATGCGACTGTCCGCCCGCATCGCCGCGGGGGCGGCCGTGCTGTATCTTGGGTGTTCTAAGCAACTCTTTTCACGATGCGGATAAGAGTTGTCGGATTCCGAGCCACAGGAGACAACGGAATGGCAGAAAAAGCGTCCGGTGGGGTGCAGTCGGTAGAGCGCGTCTTCGAACTGCTGGAGCTCATCACTGATGCCGGCGGCGACGTCACCCTCAGTGAGCTCTCGTCTTCCACCGACCTGCCGCTGCCCACCATCCACCGCCTGCTCCGCACCCTGGTGTCGCTGGGCTACATCCGCCAGCTGCCCAACCGGCGCTACGCGCTGGGCCCCCGCCTCATCCGTTTGGGCGAGGGTGCCAACAAGCAGCTCGGTGCCCTGGCGCAGCCCCAGCTGAAGATCCTGGTGGACCGGCTGGGGGAGACCTCCAATATGGCCGTTCTGGATTCCGACATGGTCATCTACGTGGCGCAGGTTCCTTCGCTGCACTCCATGCGCATGTTCACCGAGGTGGGCCGGCGCGCCCACACCCACGCCACCGGCGTGGGCAAGGCCATCCTGGCCCAGCTCGACGACGACACCGTGCGGGGCATTGTTGCCCGCGCCGGCATGCCCACCCCCACCGCCAAGAGCATCGGCGACATTGAAGAGCTCCTGGCCGATCTCAAGCTCATCCGCGAGCGTGGCTACTCCATTGACGAGGAGGAGCAGGAGCTCGGTGTCCGTTGCTTCGCCATGGCGGTCCCGAATGCCCCCACGCCCACCGCGATCTCGGTCTCCGGCCCTGTATCCCGGGTGGACGAGGACTTCGCGGACAAGGCCGTGCCCATCCTCCGGGAAGCGGCCGAGGCCATCTCCCGCGAGCTTAACCGCACCTGAGGCGCCACAGACAAAAGTAACCACGACGGCGGCCCGCACCTTTCGAGAAGAGTGCGGGCCGCCGTCGTCCGTTCCGGTGCGTCAGTGCTCTGATGCCTTCTCGGCTGACTGGATGGGCACTTCCTTGCCATCGCAGTCGATGAGCTTGCCGTTTTCGAAACGGTCGCCATGCTCAAGGCACGTCAGGTCCTCTTCCCGGATGACCCTGCCGGTGCCCGCAGCAAAGACGGACTGGTACTCCGAGTTCCCGGCCTTGAGGTGGTTGAACAGGAGGTTCAGCAGGATGGCCATGACTGCGGCTGAGCTGATCCCGGAGTGGAAGATGGTGCTGAACCAGGACGGAAACTTGTCGTAGAAGGTGGGCGCTGCGATCGGAATCATGCCGAAACCGATGGACGCGGCCACGATGATGAGATTCATGTTGTTCTTGTACTCGACCTTGGCCAAGGTCCGGATGCCGCTGGCGGCAACGGTACCGAACAGCACGATGCCGGCACCGCCGAGAACCGCCGTGGGGACTGCTGCGACGACGCGGCCCATGACCGGCAGCAGGCCCAGCAGGACCAGGATCACGCCACCGGCCGCCACGACGTAACGGCTCTTGATCTTGGTGACTGCCACCAGGCCCACGTTCTGGGCAAATGCACTCTGGGTGAAGGAACCAAAGATCGGTGCGATGAGGCTCGAGCCCATATCTGCACGCAGGCCGGCTGCGATCCGCTTGGAATCAGTGCGGGTGCCGACGATTTCGCCTACGGCCAGGATGTCCGCCATGGTTTCGGTGAGGATCACCAGAACCACAATCAGCATGGAAATGATGGCGGCGATCTCAAATGTGGGGGCACCGAGGTGGAAGGGGGTGGGGAACGCAACGATCGGGCCGTTGCCCACCTTCGAGAAGTCGGCCATCCCGGTAACCACGGCGATCCCCGTCCCGACAATCATGGCCAGGAGGATGGAAAGCCGGGAGATTGTGGCGCTGCCAACCTTGCTTAGCAGCAGCACCAGTGCGAGGGTAACTGCGGCGAGACCGATGTTGGCTACGCTCCCGTAGTCCTCAGCCTTCTTGTTACCGCCCATGGCCCAGTTTGCCGCGACCGGCATCAAGGTCAGGCCGATGGTGGTGATGACGGTACCGGTAACCACCGGTGGGAAGAACCTGACGATCTTGGAGAAGACAGGGGCGATGATCAGGCCGATGGCGGCCGAGACCATCACCGCACCAAAGACTGACGGCAGGCCTCCACCGCCGCTGACGATTGCCACCATGGTGGCCACGCTGGCAAAGGAAACACCCTGTACCAAGGGCAGCTGAGAGCCGAAGAACGGAATGCCGATGGTCTGCAGGAGGGTGGCAAGTCCACCCATGAAGAGGGCCGCGGCAATGAGGACACCGATGTCGGCAGATGAGAGGCCTGCGGCCTGCCCGACGATGAGTGGTACGGCAATGATGCCGCCGTACATGGTCAGGACGTGCTGGAAGCCGTAGGCAAAACTGCTTCCGATTGAGAGCCGCTCATCTTCGGGGCGGCTGAGAGTCGTGCGCTTGCTGCGTTGCTTAGCGCCGGCTTTGAGGGGGTTCTTGATGTTCATGGCAGACTTTCTGGTTCATGGCAGACGTCCTCGTCTGGCTAACGTTGTCTGGCTAACAGGTAAGGCTGTGGGTGGTACTGGAGTGGTTTCGACGGGCTCAACCACTGGTGGTTGAGCCCGTCTGGCCGGGGCGTTTAGCAGAAGCCGGCGATACCGGTCCAGGCATTTTCGGCCGGAACGGCATCCTCGCGCAGGACCGTAGCCTCGATCAGGCCGTAGGGGCGGTCGGCTGCGAAGAACACTTCGTTGGGGTTGTCGAGGCCGAATGGCGAGAGGTCCACCAGGAAGTGGTGCTTGTTGGGCATGGAGAACTTGATCTCGTCGATCTCCGGGTGTGCTTCCAGAACCTTGGCGCCCATGTCGAACAGGGTCTGCTGCAGGGCGTGGGAGTACTTCTCGGTGAAGCCTTCAAGCAGGAGGCTCTTGACGTCGTCGTAGTTCTTGTTGAAATCGAAGCCTGAGAAGTCCGTGCCGGCCTTGAAGCGCCAGCGTGCGGAGACATCAGTTGCCAGGATGCGGTCGGTGGTTTCCGCCAGGGTGGTGTACTTGTCCTTGGGGTACCCGACAAAGCCGGACTGGGTGGACTTCAGGACCGTGAGGTCCTTCAGGCCCGAGATAAGGTGTTCGGCGTCACCGTCGCGGACCAGGACGGCGGTTCGGACTTCCTGGCCGTTGCGCACGAAGGAGTGGTCATGCTCGCTGCCGTGGGCCTGGATCCGGTCCCAGGCATAGGACTCGGCGGCCCAGCGTCCGCCGTCGACCCAGCTGAAGTTTGACGTAAAGTGCTCGCCGAGGCGAAGCAGGAAGGCTTCAGGAGAACCGATGCCTTCCCGTGCGAAGGCATAGACAGTGTTCTTCTGGGTATCGGTGGGCACGACGTGCCCGTTGTCGCCTTCGAGGTGCGCAGCCTCAAAGTCGCCCCGCAGCTGCGAGGTGACATTGAGGTCTTCGATCTGGTGGCGGTCGCTGTCCCGGGTAATCTTGACAACCCGTACCTCGGCCTTGCCGAACTGGTTGCTGCCGAGGATGATCTTGCTGCTCATGGTCTTTTCCCAACTTCCGGTAAGTGGAACCTAGGTTCCATCACTGAAATTAAGCGCGCGTTTCATGCGCGTTTCCGATGGAGCCGACCCAACAAAAAAGAGCCGGCATCCGTTGATGCCAGCTCATTACGACCCTGCCTGCTGCTCCCAGGTTACGTGACCTGCGCCACGAGTTGCATACCAGCGTACCCCCGCAATCCGGTGGTGTACATCACAGATTCAAAATTCCGTTTGTGACCGTCCGGGCGCTGTGGGTGTGGGGCGGACCTCTTGACCGTCTACCAGTGCCCGCATACTCTTTTCACATAGCAGAAATTGCTTTCCATAATATGAAAAAAGGAGGTTCCGATGTACCAGCAAGACAACCATCCTGTTCCGGCAGCACCGTCCGCAGGGGCCGGTGCGCAGGAGTTCTACCTCCCCCTCGGCGGAGGAATTGATCCTGATCTGTACGTGCCGGAGGAGCGCGTGCACAAGCCCGGCCGCTTCTCACGCTGGATCTCGACCCTCCCGGGCTTCGGCCGGCGCTGACGCCAGCGACGCGCCCGAGACCTCACGACGCGCGCGTTCCTGGGCGCGACCAAATCTGGATAACACAGGGGGTTGTGTGCGTCGTGGCTGACCTTGCCGGTCGAGCACGTCAGGTGCCGGGCCGCCCCGGCCACTGCTTGCCGGCCCAGGGGTCGTAGTCTGCGATGAGCTCCTCCTGTGCCGGCCGTTCGCCGTCAGGAACGTGCTGCAGGTTCACCCGCACCCGGTACCAGAGCGAGCTGGACCCGCGCATCCCGTCGACCAGGATGTCGGCGGGCTGCAGGGATTTGACGACGGCGGCGTGCCGGGACTTCCATTCGTCGAGCGCAGCCAGCGCTTCCGGCTTGGTTCTGGTCCGGGCCACTTCAATGAGCGGCATTAGCGACTGGCGGCGGCCGGACCCGTTGCCGCTGCGTGGAGCCTTCTCCGCCGGACCCAGTTCCTTCGCCAGGGCCAGCAATCCGTCCAACGATCCGGCCGCCCCGTCAATGCCGGAGTGCGGGTCGCCGGTCTCTGCGTACCGCTTCAGCATCGTGGGAACAGTGAATTGTCCAGGCCGGGCCGTGCGCATCTCCTCCCACGTGAGCGGCGCTGAAACGCGGGCATCCGGCAGTGGCCTGACTGAGTAGGCGGATGCGACCGTACGGTCCTTGGCATTCTGGTTAAAGTCCACGAAGACGCTCTCGCCGCGCTCCTCCTTCCACCATCGTGCCGTGGCAAGGCCGGGAGCCCGGTTCTCCACTTCCCGTGCCAGGGTTTCGGCAGCCAACCGGACATCGGAGTAGGACCACTGCGGGGCAATGCGGACCAGGATGTGAAGTCCCCGCGACCCGCTGGTCTTGGGCCATCCCACCAGGCCCACGTCATCCAGCACCTCCTGTGCCACGTACGCCGTATCCACGATCTGCGACCAGTCCACGCCCGGCATGGGGTCAAGGTCCACCCGCAGTTCGTCCGGGTGTTCCAGGTCCCCTGCCCGCACGGGATGCGGGTTCAGGTCCAGGCAGCCAAGATTGATGACCCACGCCAGGCCCGCGGCATCCCTGATCACGGCTTCCTCGGCCGAGGTCCCGGACGCGTAATGCAGGGTGGCGGTATCGATAAAGGGGGGGTGGTTTTCCGGCACGCGTTTTTGGAAGAACGGCTCGGCGTCAATGCCTTTCGGGAACCTCTTGAGCACCATGGGCCGGCCGCCCGCGCCCCGCAGTGCGCCATCCGCCACCGCAAGGTAATAGCGCACCAGGTCGAGCTTGGTCAGCCCCGGCTCCGGGAATACCACCTTGTCCGGACTGGAGATGCGGACTTCGATTCCATCGATGTCGAGAACCTCGGGCGGCGTCTTTGACGGGGTCATGCCGCCACGGTAGCAGCGGCCCGGACCGCTGTCAGCCGTTCACCGGCCCCCGTTGACCAGGCGGTGTGCCACAGCTGAGTGCTCCGCGATGAGCCCCGCGATGTCCAGTCCCGGGATCTGGCCGTCCACCACCCGCCACTTCCCGCCAACCATCACCCGGTCGGCCCTGTCGGCGGCGCAGAGAAGGAGGGCGGCGATGGGGTCGTGGCTGCCGGAGAAGCGCAGGTCATCCAGCGTGAACAGCGCCAGGTCGGCCTGCATCCCGGGGGCCAGCTGGCCCAGTCCCCGCCGGCCCAGCACGGCAGCCGAGCCGCGGGTGGCCCAGCCCAGCGCCCGCTCCACCGGAACGTCGGCCCCGTAGCGCAGCCGCTGCAGGTAGAGCGCCTGCCGTGCTTCCAGGATCATGTTGGAGGCATCGTTCGACGCCGAACCGTCCACGCCGAGCCCCACCGGCACCCCGGCGTCCTCCAGCTCCAGGACCCGGGCTGTTCCGGAGGCAAGCCTCATGTTGGAGGTGGGGCAGTGGGCCACAGCGGTTCCGGCTGCACCGAGCCGCGTTATCCCGGAGTCGCTGAAGTGGATGCCGTGCCCCAGCCAGGTGCGGTCCGTCAGCCAGCCCACGCTGTCCAGGTAGTCCACCGTCCGCAACCCGAACATTTCCCGGCAGAAGTCCTCCTCGTCAAGGGTCTCTGCCAGGTGCGTGTGCAGCCGGACGTCCAGCCGTGCAGCCAGGGCAGCGCTTTCGGCCATGATTTCCTTCGTCACTGAGAACGGGGAGCACGGGGCCAGGGCGACCTGGATTACGGCGTCGTCGCCGCGCTCGTGGTACGTGGAAACCAGGCGCTCGCTGTCTGCCAGCACCACCTCCGGAGCCTGGACGGTGGACTGTGGCGGCAGGCCGCCGTCGTCCGTTCCAAGGGTCATGGAGCCGCGGGTCAGTGTGGCCCGCATGCCCAGCCGGCGCACTGCTTCCACCTCGATGTCAATGGCATCCTCGAGCCCTGCCGGGAAGAGGTAGTGGTGGTCCGCGGCAGTGGTGCAGCCCGAAAGCAACAGCTCGGCCAGGGCGACCGTTGCGGCCAGCTCCAGGTCCTTGGCGGTGAGCCGCGCCCACACGGGATAGAGATTCTTCAGCCAGGGAAACAGAGGGGCATTTGCCACCGGACCCCAGGCGCGGGTCAGGGTTTGGTAGAAGTGGTGGTGGGTGTTGATCAGGCCCGGGAGCAGCACGTGGCTGCCGGCGTCGAACGTTTCGGTGCAGGGTGCGGACGGCTGCTGCCCGGCGGCCAGGACCTCTGTGATGACACCGCCGCTGACCACCACGCCGCCGGAGGCGTCGAGGGAGTTGGCGGTAAACGCGGCCAGCGGATTCCTGATCCAGAGCCGGTTGGTGGGGGCAGGGGAGGAAGTGGTCATGGGCTGTCCTTGTCTGAGCGAATGCGGTGCAGTAAATCCAGCTCAGTGAGGCCCTGTCTGCTGATCCAGGTTCCCGCGCCGCCAGGCGGCGCGGGTGCGACCAGAGTAGGGAAACGGCCCTGCCTGCGTCAATGCCACTCTTTGTGACCGGGGACCGGGTTGGGCCGTGAAGAGCGCGAAACATAGATTTCACATCGCGAAATTAAATTTCCAGAAAACTATGGCGTAGCCCACAAAGCGGTGCTAATCTCGATTCTGCCAAAGGCGGGCGCCCGAACCCGGGAAGCTATCTACCAGGCGCAACTTAACCTTCACAGCACATGCTGAAGCCTGGTAACCGTTCGCACCTGGTTCTACTGGTCCTGCGCGGCAACAGGCTTCCCGGCAAAAGGAAGTCGCATCATGAGTACCACCGTCACGGCCGAACAGTTTTTGGCCCGCTCCATCCGGCTGGCAACGGCCAACGTCCTCAACAGCGGAGGCCCGTTCGGCGCCATGATCGTCACGGCGGACGGCAAGACGTTCGACGGCGTCAACCGCGTCACTGCAGACAACGATCCCACCGCCCACGCTGAAGTCACCGCCATCCGCACCGCCTGCCGCGAGCTGGGGACCTTCGACCTCAGCGGCGCCACCCTCTACACCAGCTGCGAGCCGTGCCCCATGTGCCTGGCCTCCGCACTCTGGGCACGGGTCAGCCGCGTTGTCTACGCGGCGGACCGCCACGACGCCGCCTCGGTCGGCTTCGACGACGCAGTGTTCTACGAATACTTCGACAACCAGGACAGGGATTCCCTGATGCCGGTTTCCAAGCTGGAGCTGGGCGATCCCCAGGCCCCGGCCCCGCTGGAGCCGTTCAACACCTGGAACACGCTCGAAACCAGGATTGACTACTAGGGCCGGGTGGCTGACATGACAATCCTGGACAATTCCGCTGAAAAGCAGGCTGCGCTGCTCCCCAACGGGAGCAACAGCGCAGAGCCCGCAGCGGCACGCGAAACGCAAAAGGCAACCGGGCGGACGCGGCTGGGAAGCACCCCGCCGGCGCCGGACTCCCTCCTGGACCGGTTCTTCCACATCACGCAGCGCGGCTCCACCCTTGCCCGCGAATTCCGCGGCGGCCTGGTCACCTTCTTCACCATGGCCTACATCGTCATCCTCAACCCCCTCATCCTGGGCGGGTTCAGCGCGGACAACGCCCCCACCGACGTCGCCGGCGGCTGGCTCTCCGCCGCGCAGGTGGGCGCCGTCACCGGGCTCACCGCCGGCGTCATGACCATCCTCTTCGGGCTTATCGCCAACCTGCCGTTCGGGCTCGCCGCCGGACTGGGCATCAACTCCTTCCTGGCCGTCTCCGTGATCCAGGAAGTCACCTGGCCCGAGGCCATGGGCCTGGTGGTGATCAACGGCATCCTGATCGTCCTCTTCGGCGTCACCGGCGCCCGGACCGCCATCTTCCGGGCCGTGCCCAAGGAACTGAAGGCCGCCATCACCGTCGGCATCGGCCTGTTCATCGCCTTCATCGGCTTCGTTGACTCCGGCTTCGTCCGGCCCACCACGGGCGGCCCGCCCGTCCAGCTGGGCGACGGCGGCTCCATCACCTCCGTGCCCACGCTCGTGTTCGTCGTCGGCCTCCTTGCCATGGGCATCCTCGTGGCACGCAAGGTCCAGGGCGGACTCCTGATCGGGATCGTCGGCACCACCGTGCTGGCCGCCGTCGTGGAAGCAGTCATGAAACTGGGCCCTGCCAGCGCCACCAACCCCGGCGGCTGGCACCTGAACACCCCGGTCCTGTCCGGCCAGCTGGTGTCCGCCCCGGACCTTGGCCTGGTGGGCCACTTCGACCTCTTCGGCTCTTTCGCCAGGATCGGCGGACTCGCAGCCACCATGCTGGTGTTCACGCTCGTGTTCACCAACTTCTTCGACGCCATGGGCACCATGACCGGCCTGGCCAAGAGCGCCGGCGTCGCCCACAAGGACGGCACCTTCCCGCGGCTGAAGTCCGCCTTCATCGTCGAAGGCTTCGGCGCCGTGGCGGGCGGGGCCACCTCCGGTTCCTCCAACACCGTCTACATCGACTCGGCAGCCGGCATCGGCGAAGGTGCCCGCACCGGCCTGGCCTCGGTGGTCACCGGCGTCCTGTTCCTCGGCTCGATGTTCCTCACCCCGCTCACCAGCGTGGTGCCGCTCGAGGTGGCCGCCGCCGCCCTGGTGGTGGTGGGAGCGATGATGATGGCGCAGATCCGGGAGATCAAGTTCACCAAGTTCACGGTGGCCCTGCCTGCCTTCCTCACCATCGTGACCATGCCGCTGAGCTACTCGATCGCCAACGGCATCGGCGTGGGCTTCGTGAGCTGGGCCGTGATCGGTGCGGCGTCCGGCAAGGCCAAGAAGATCCATCCGCTGATGTGGGTGGTGAGCGCCGGGTTCCTGGTGTACTTCGCCCGCGGGCCGATCAACGCACTGCTGGGCGGCTAAGTAGTGCCCTTTCCTTCCGGGGGCCGTGCCAACCCTTGGCCCGGCCCCCGGAAGGATCGACAATTGACACCACCGCTGCGGAAGAAGGAGCGACGCCATGCTTGACCTGATCCCTTCGCTCGGCCCCTGGGTGCCCCGGCTCGCAGCCCGGGAGTTCGCCGTGGCCACCATCGTGGCGGCCTCCGGGTCTGTGCCGCGGCCCGTGGGAACGTCCATGCTGGTCGCCGGTTCCGGTGACGTGCTGGGCAGCCTCTCCGGCGGCTGCGTCGAAGGCGCCGTGGTGGCGCTCGCCCGGGAGGCAATGGACGACGCCGTCCCGCGCCACGGGACCTTTGGCTTCAGTTCCGCAGATGCCTTCGCGGCCGGACTCACCTGCGGGGGCGAACTGGTCATCCAGATCCAGCCCGTGCCCGCCGCTGTGCCTGGCGAAACCCGGCACCCGCTTCGGGCCGTCCTGTTGCAGCTCGCCGGCCTCGGCCCGGCCCACCCCGTGGCGCTGGTACGGCTGCTCGGTACTCCAGGAGGTGCCGCCGTCGTCCTTTCCGATCCAGGCGCATTCCGCCTGGCTGCTTCTTCGGAGCTGGCAGCGCTGCTGCACGGGGAACCGGCACTGCAGGTGGAATCCCTGGTGCGCAGCGGCGGTGCCGGGCTGGTCCGGCCCCCGGAACCGGGCGAATGCGCTCCGGCCAAGTCCGGCGACGCGCAACCTGCCGCGGAGCCGGCCATCCTGGTGGAGTCCCGGCTGGCCCCGCCGCGGATGCTGGTATTCGGCGCCAACGACTTCGGTGCCGCACTGGTTCCCGCCGCCAAGCTGCTGGGCTATCACGTGACCCTCGTTGATGCCCGCCCGGTCTTCGCATCCCAGCCCCGGTTCGCGGCCGCCGACCAGGTGGTCACTGACTGGCCGCACCGCTACCTGGCAGCGGAAGCCGCGGCGGGCCGGACGGACAGCCGCACCGTCGCCGCCGTCCTCACCCACGACCCCAAGTTCGATATCCCCCTGCTGGAAACAGCGTTGGCCCTGGACCTTGCCTACGTGGGCGCCATGGGGTCCCGGCGGAGCCACCTTCAACGGGTTGACCAGCTCCTCAACGCGGGCGTCGCGCCGGAGCGGATCGCCCAGCTGCATTCGCCCATCGGCCTTGACCTCGGTGCGGTCACGCCGGCCGAGGTGGCGGTATCCGTCACCGCGGAACTGATCGCAGCCCGCACCCGCGCCGCCAGCTGCCTGCCGCTGCGGGAAACCTCCGGCACCATCCACCACCACCCGGCTGCCCCGGCGCCCACAGACCTTAATGCACAGGAGATCGCATGGACATGAACACCATCGAGGCCGTGGTCCGCACCACCGACCCCGCACAATGGCGCGACGGTGACGCCTGGCTTGCCGGCGGCACGGTCCTTTTCTCCTACGGCAGCTACGCGTTTGGCCCGCAGCCGCTCAAGCGGCTGCTGGACCTGGGCGAGGCCGGCTGGACGCCCATCACCGTCACCGGCGAGGGGATTGAGCTGGCAGCCACCTGCACCATCGCGCAGCTGTACGGCCTGCCCGGTGCGCCGGAGGTGGCCGGACTCAAGTGGCCGGGGCTGGACCTGGTCCGCGCATGCTGCGATTCCTTCGTGGCGTCCTTCAAGGTCTGGAACATGTCCACGGTGGGCGGCAACCTCTGCACCTCGCTGCCCGCCGGTCCCATCATTTCGCTGTGCGCCGGGCTGGACGGCGTGGCCACCATCCTCGCTCCCGGCGGTTCCAGCCGTACCGTCCCCGTGGCGGAGTTCGTCACCGGGGATGCGAAAAACTGCCTGGCACCCGGCGAGCTGCTCCGCAGCGTTCACCTGCCGGCGTCGGCCCTTTCCGCCCGCGTAGCCTTCCGGCGCCTCTCCCTGAGCAACCTGGGCCGGTCCGGGGTGCTGCTCATCGGACGGCTCGACGGCGACGCCTCCCTAACCCTGACGGTCACCGCCGCCACCAAGCGGCCGGTGCAACTGCGCTTCGACACGCTCCCGGACGCAGAGAGGCTGGCCGCCGCGCTGGATGACCACATTCCTGCCGGGCTCTACCACGATGACATCCACGGCCTGCCTGCATGGCGCCGGGACATGACCTCCCGGCTGACCGAGGAAATCCGGGCCGAGCTGGCGGCGCCGGCCGGTGCCCACGATGTTCCTGTCTCCGGCGACTTCTGGCCGCCCCGGTCCGGCGACATTCCGGCCGGGACCACCACACTGCCGAAAGGGGCCTGAGCATGGCCATCGAGATCAACGGAACCCCCGCCGGCACGGACCCGCGCCCAGGGCAATGCCTGCGGACGTTCCTGCGCGAGCAGGGCAGCACGGGTGTGAAGAAGGGATGCGACGGCGGAGACTGCGGTGCCTGCACCGTGCACGTGGACGGGACGCCAGTCCACAGCTGCATCTATCCGGCAGTACGCGCGGAGGGCCACGCGGTCACCACCATCGAGGGGCTGGCCGCCTCTGGTGGTCCCGAGGGGGAGCTGCACCCGGTGCAGCAGCAGTTCATGGAACGCCAGGGCTTCCAGTGCGGCTTCTGCACGGCGGGCATGGTGATGACGGCCGCCACGTTCGACGACGACCAACGGGAGAACCTGCCCCGCAACCTGAAGGGCAACCTCTGCCGCTGCACCGGCTACCGCGCCATCGCCGATGCGGTCTGCGGCAACCCGGGCCACCCCGATCCCCAGGGGCCGGGGTCCGGCATCGCGGGGGAGGGACAGCCTGACCCGGAGCCGGGCCGTTTGGGCGACGACGTTCCGGCACCTGCCAGCAGGGCAGTGGTCACCGGCGCCGCCCGTTACACCCTGGATCTCCCGGGTGACCAGCAGCGGGCACTGCTGCACCTTAAAATCCTGCGCTCGCCGCACGCGCACGCCCGGGTGGTGTCCATTGATACCGATGCTGCCCTGAAGATTCCGGGGGTGGTGGCGGTCTTCACCCATGAGGACGCGCCGGAGCAGCTGTTCTCCACGGCCCAGCACGAGCTCTTCACCGACGACCCGGATGATACGCGGGTGCTCGATGACGTGGTGCGCTTCATTGGCCAGCGGGTGGCCGCCGTCGTCGCCGAGTCGGTCTCGGCGGCAGAAGCCGGAGTGCGGGCGCTCCAGGTGGAATACCAGCAACTGCCCGCCGTCTTCTCGCCGCAGGAGGCCCTGCGTCCCGGCGCGCCGCTGGTCCACGGGGACAAGGATGCCGCCCGCTCCCGCATCTCGCGGCCGGACGGCAACGTAGTGGCGGAACTGCACTCGGAGCTGGGGAGCGTGGCTGACGGCTTCGCCGCCGCCGACTTTATCCACGAACAGACCTACCAAACCCAGCGGGTGCAGCACGTGGCGCTGGAAACGCACGCTGCCATCGCTTCGGTGGACGCCGAAGGGCGGCTGCAGGTCCGCACCTCCAGCCAGGTCCCCTTCCTGGTCCGCCGGACCCTGTGCCGGGTATTCGGTTTGCCGGAAGACAAAGTGCATGTGGTGGCCGGCCGTGTCGGCGGTGGATTTGGCGGCAAGCAGGAAGTCCTTACCGAGGACCTCGTGGCGCTCGCGGCCCTGAAGCTGCAGCGGCCGGTCCAGCTGGAACTGACCCGCACCGAGCAGTTCACCGCCACCACTACCCGGCACCCGTTCACCATCAAGCTGAAGGCGGGTGCCGGCAGGGAAGGGCGGCTGACCGCGCTCGAGCTGGACGTCGTGACCAACACCGGCGCCTACGGCAACCACGGGCCCGGCGTCATGTTCCACGGCTGCGGCGAATCCCTGGCCGTATACAACTGCGCCAACAAGAAAGTGGACGCGCATTCGGTCTACACCAACACCGTGCCGTCCGGTGCGTTCCGCGGGTACGGGCTGAGCCAGATGATCTTCGCCGTCGAGTCCGCCATGGACGAGCTGGCCGCCGGGATCGGCATGGACCCGCTGGAGTTCCGCCGGCGCAACATGGTCCGCGAGGGCGACCACATGCTGTCCACCCAGCCGGATCCGGAGGAGGACGTCCACTACGGCAGCTACGGCCTGGACCAGTGCCTGGACCTGGTCCGGGATGCCCTGGACCGCGGCAAGGCCCGGTACCGGGATGCAGGCCTGGACGATCTTGGCCCCGACTGGATGGTGGGTGAAGGCGCCGCCCTGTCCATGATCGATACCGTCCCGCCGCGCGGCCACTTTGCCCACTCCCACGTCCGGCTCCTGCCGGACGGGACGTACCAGGCCGACGTCGGGACCGCCGAGTTCGGCAACGGCACCACCACCGTGCACGCCCAGCTGGCAGCCACTGCGCTCTCCACCGAGGCATCCAGGGTGGTGGTGCGGCAGTCCGACACCGACCTGGTGGAGCACGATACCGGTGCGTTCGGCTCCGCCGGTACCGTGGTGGCCGGCAAGGCGACCCTGGCAGCCGCGGAAGAGCTGGCTGTCCGGATCCGCGCCTTTGCTGCCGGGATCCGGCAGACCCAGGCATCCGCCTGCGTTCTCGACGGTGACGTCGTGGTGGTCGACGGAACCCCCGTGGCACTGGCTGAACTCGCGCAGGCTGCCGCGGATGCCGGCGTCGAACTTGCCGCCGAGGGGCGCTGGGGCGGTACGCCGCGCTCCGTCGCGTTCAACGTGCACGGCTTCCGGGTGGCCGTGAACCGGGGCACCGGCGAGCTGAAGATCCTGCAAAGCGTGCAGGCAGCGGACGCCGGCGTGGTGGTCAACCCGCGGCAGTGCCGCGGCCAGATCGAGGGCGGAATCGCCCAGGCCCTGGGTGCCACGCTGTATGAGGAAGTGGTGGTGGACGACGCCGGAAAGGTCACCACGGACATCCTGCGGCAGTACCACGTCCCTACGTTCGCGGACGTGCCGCGCAGCGAGGTGTACTTCGCGGACACGAGCGACAGGATGGGGCCGCTGGGGGCGAAATCCATGAGCGAAAGCCCGTTCAATCCCGTGGCTCCGGCGCTTTCCAACGCCATCCGGAACGCGACGGGAGTGCGGTTCGCGTCCCTGCCCATTGCCCGTGACCGGATCTACCTGGGGCTGAAGGAAGCGGGGCTGGTGCCCGGGCTGGAGCAGGTTCCTGCATAGACCACGCCGGGGGCCACGTACGGCTCCCGGGGTGGGGCCCGGGCGGGGCGGATCTGACCCCGGGTTGCATCGTTGCATATAGTCGGGGGATGGAACAGCGGATTTTAGGCAAGACCGGACGGAATGTGTCCATTGTGGGGCTCGGCACGTGGCAGCTCGGCGCGGACTGGGGCAACGTGGACCCGGCGCAGGCACAGGCGATCCTCGCGGCTTCCGTGGAAGCGGGAGTCACCTTCTTTGACACCGCGGACGTCTACGGTGACGGACGCAGTGAGCAGGCCATCGGGAAGTTCCTGGCGGACAACCCCGGCCTCGGGGTCACCGTGGCCACCAAGATGGGCCGGCGGATGGAACAGCGGCCGGAAAACTACAGCCTGGCCAACTTCCGCCAGTGGGTGGACCGCTCCAGGAAGAACCTGGGAACGGACACGCTGGACCTGGTTCAGCTGCACTGCCCGCCCACGCCCGTTTACAGCAACAACGAGGTTTATGACGCGCTGGACACCCTGGTGTCCGAGGGCGCCATCCGCAACTACGGCGTGTCCGTGGAACGGACGGACGAAGCCCTGGAAGCGATCCGCCACGAGGGAACCGCTTCCGTCCAGATCATCCTGAACGCCTTCCGGCTCAAGCCCCTGGACGAAGTCCTGCCGGCCGCCAAAGCCGCAGGCGTAGGCATCATTGCCCGCGTTCCATTGGCATCGGGCCTGCTGTCCGGCAAGTACTCCAAGGACACCACGTTCGCGGAGAACGACCACCGGAACTACAACCGCAAGGGCGACGCCTTCGACGTCGGGGAAACCTTCTCCGGCGTGGACTACGAGCTGGGCCTGAAAGCGGTGAAGGAGTTCGAGCAGCTGGTGCCGGAGGGCGCCACCACCGCCCAGGCCGCCCTCGCCTGGATCGCGGCGCAGGACGGTGTCAGCACTGTGATTCCGGGCGCCCGCAACGTGGAACAGGCCCGTGCCAACGCCGCCGCGGCTGCCGTCAGCATCGGCAAAGAATTCGACGACGGCGTCCGCTGGATCTACGACCACTACTTCCGCGAGGCCATCCACCCGCGCTGGTAGGAGAGCCCAAAGGGCAACACGAGTCTGCGGCATGGAGGTGTGGCGGTGACCAAACGGTCTGATTACAGGGCGGTGCTGGCATCCCTCCCCGCCGGGCAATGGCTGGCCTATCTCGATGCTGAGTCAGGACTGCCCGGTCCCCGCGGCAACATTGAGCTGGCAGAGGCTTTTGCCGATGTGGCGGACCCCGGTTTGATAGAGGTCTGTGTGGAGAGTCCGGACGAATACCGGGCCATGTGCGGTGCCGTGGGCCTTGGCCGATTGCTTGTTGAGGGCCGGCAGGGGCCGGCGGAGACATTACGGGGCCTTGCTGCGGACAATCGCTGGCGGGTCCGCGAAGGTGTTGCCATGGCACTGCAGAGGCTCGGTGATGCGGACATGCCGGCATTGTGGACCCTGGCTGTGGAGTGGCTCGGCGATGGTCCCCTGGTGCAGCGGGCCGTGGCTGCCGGAATCTGTGAACCCCGCCTGCTGCGCACCCCCGAGGATGCAGGAAGGGCAGTGGACGTCCTGGACAAGATCACCGCCGCCATTGCAGGAACCGATCCCGCCTTGCGGCGAACTGAGGAATTCCGCGTGCTGCGCCAGGGGCTCGGATACTGCTGGAGCGTGGCCGTCGCGGCCGCTCCGGACAAGGGATTCGGGTACCTGGAGAAATGGGCCGTGAGCCAAGACAAGGACGTTCGCTGGATCCTGCGCGAGAACCTTAAGAAGGCGCGCCTTGCGAGAGCTGACCAGGCTGCGTGCGAACGCCTGGCCGCACGCCTGGAAGAACCGGGCGCATGAGTGCTCCTGCCATCACGGCATTCGTTGAGCGGCTTGCGCGCGTTGATACGGGGGCTGCGGCCAACAATTTCTTCAACCACGCCGTTCCGGAGAATGCGCTCCGCCGCCGTAACCTGGAGATCTACCTGCAGGAGATGCTGGACCGCCGGCCCAAAGTACTGCTGGTGGGCGAGGCGCCGGGCTTCAGGGGCATGCGTATCACCGGAGTGCCCTTCACCAACAGGGTCATCCTCGGAGGCCCCGCCAACAGCTTCGGGCTTTTCGGTCCCGGCAAGGGTTACGTGCTGCCGCCCGAAGCCGCGGGGGTTGCCGCGGAGCCCACCGCTACCGTGCTCTGGCAAGTCCTGGAAGAAGTGGATTTCCTTCCGCTGCTGTGGAGTGCCTTTCCCTGGCACACGCATCAGCCAGGCAAGCCCTTGTCCAACCGCACGCCCAGGCCCTCCGAGACCAAGCTCGGCACGCCTTTTTGGCAGGAGCTTTCGGAACTGTTCGGCATCAATACCATCGTGGCGGTGGGCAATGTGGCCCAGCACAGCCTGCAACGCAGCGGCCTGGACGTACCGAAGATCCGGCACCCCGCCCACGGCGGCAGGTCCGGCTTCAAACAGGGGCTGGAGCAGTTGCTGGAGCACGGGATGCCGGCCTGAGCTGAATTCCCCTTATGGATCCTGATTGTCGTACCCCCTTGTCATGATGGGTTTATGGGGAAATCGGCGGTGGTGAAGGCTTTCGGGGATATCCGTGCTGCCCTTGCTGTGTTGAATGCTGAGGTTGATGCCGTGGTGGATGGGGCCGGTGCGGTGCCTTTTTCTGCGGCTGACCCTCTTGCTGGTTTGGCGGAGGGTTGCCTGGAGATTTTGGCCGGGTCCCGTGAGGTGGAGGCCCGGATCGCAGGTTTGAAGGCGAAGGCCGCCGTTAGGTATGCGGAGAGCGCCGCGGCTGTTGCGGGCCCGGATGTTCCGGTGCAGGCGCAGGAGATGGCGGCCGCGGCGGAAATCGGGTGTGTGCTGGCCCTGGGTCCGCGGGCGGCGGGTTCGTTCCTGGCCACCTCGCACGCTGTCACGGCGACGTTGCCGCGGACGTTGGGGGCTTTGCAGGCCGGGGCGATCTCCTGGCAGCACGCGGTGGTGATGGCGGATGAGACAGCGTGTCTGGACGCTGTTGGGGCTGCGGCGTTGGAAGCCCATTTCCTGGACCCGGACGCACCGGACCCGGCGCGGGGGTGCCCGGTGGGGCAGCTTCCGGCGCACCGGTTCAAAGCCAAGGCCCGCACTTGGCGGGAACGCCACCAGGCCGGGTCCATCGAACAACGCCACGCCAAAGGGGTGGCGGACCGGCGGGTGGAGTTCCGGCCGGACCAGGATGGGATGGCCTGGCTGTCCGCGTACCTGCCCGCGGACCAGGCCCAGGCCGGGTGGAACCGGCTCACGGCGGCCGCACGGGCCCTGCAGGGACCGGATGAATGCCGCACCATGACCCAGCTCCGGGCCGACACCTTCGCCAACGCGATCCTCACCAACGGCACACCGAACCACAGCGACACCCGCGGCAGTGACAGCACCAGCGGCAGCTTCACCGAGGGTACGGGTGCGAGCGGCAGCTCCAGCGACGGTGCGGGTGCCGCCCGGGACCGGGTGCAGGCGCCGATCCGGGCGCAGGTGCTGGTCACCGTCCCGGTGTTCTCCCTGATGGGCCTGAGCGACGAGGCGGCGATGCTGGACGGGTACGGCCCCATCCCCCCGTCAATGGCCCGGGCACTCGTCGCCTCCGGTGCGGGGTCGTTCTACCGGGTGCTGGTGGACCCGCGGGACGGGGCACCGCTGGAAATCGGCCGGACAAGCTACCGGGTCACCGGGGCCATGCGGGCGTGGCTGCGGATGCGGGACGGGAAGTGCCCGTTCCCGGGGTGCAGCAACAATTCCCTGGACAACGACGCCGACCACATCCTCGCCTGGCACAAGGGTGGCACCACCGGAATCAGCAACCTGGGACAGCCCTGCCCGAAACACCACAAACTCCGCCACACCACCGCATGGAAACCCACCCCCGCCACCAAGAACGAACCACCCGGCTGGACCTCACCCACCGGCCGCCACTACCAAAGCGAACACCAGGACTGGGAACCACCACGCTGGCCGGACCGAAAGTGGCTGGCCGGAAAGTGGCCGGGCAGCATTGACCTCGTTCGGCATGGCACCTCTCCTTGGGAGGATGCCCTCGACCGGTTCCTGCGCACTCACGCCTGACCAGCTTCGGTGCTACTGGAGAAGGCCGAGCTGGTCCGGCGTATCCACGTCCTCTCCGGTGGACTGATCGCTGCAATCCACCTCGTCCACAAGGTCCGGGTGGCTGCGCAGGAAGCCGCGGGCCCCGGCGTCACCCGTCACCGTTGCGCAAACAGCTTCGCGGAGGGAGGTGTCGATGAGCAGGGGGTGCCCGCGGCGGAGTGCCGCCTGACCGCCGTCGTTGGAATCACGACGGCGGTACGCGGCCGCGGTGACCCGCCCGGGGCGGTGGGAGGACAACAGGCGGTGCACGGATTCCGGCGTCAGGCCCGGCTGGTCCACCAACGCGATCAGGAGGTGGTCTGCCGGGTCCGCGGCCTGGTTGCCGAGCAGGAAGGAACTGCCCATTCCTGACGCCCACTCGGGGTTGGTCAGCACGCGGCAGCCGTCCAGCCTGGCGGCAGCCTCAACCTGGGCCGCCCCTGCACCGAGGACCACCACCACCTCGCGGCAGCCGCCGTCGAGGAGTGTTCCGGCGATAGCCTCCACCAACGGCCGTCCCCGGTGCGGAAGCAAGGCCTTTGGGCCCAGCCCCAGGCGGGTGCCCGCCCCTGCAGCGAGCACCACCCCGGTGGTCCTCATCCCCGCTGAACCGGTCCCGTCACTGTCACCCATAGCTGCACCCTATGGGAGCAATGCTCAGGCGTCGCCTCCCGCCCCACCGGTGGTGCCGGCATTGACATCCAGCAGCTTGTAGCGGTCCATTGCGTACGACGGCGCGCCCTCCTCCACGTCGCCCCTCGCCGCGAGCATCTGCAGGACTTTCACCACGATGGAGTGGGTGTCGTTCTTGAAGAAGCGGCGGGCTGCTGCGCGGGTGTCGGAGAAGCCGAAGCCGTCGGCGCCGAGGGTGGCGTATTCGTTGGGGACGAATTGCCGGATCTGGTCCGGGA
>NZ_JBWJAR010000019.1:0-31702 GCF_056389225.1 Pseudarthrobacter sp. rb
CGGTTTGACGCCGTTACGACGACGTTCGGTGCTGCGTTTCCGCTGGTCAGAGCTGGGTTAAGTACGGCCAGCGGGGCAGTGAGTCAGCCGCCCGCGATTGATTCATCCGATGCAATACGCAGACTAGTAGTGGACATAATATCCGTTATCGGCGTTTGAAAACGAGCGGGGAAGTGCCTTGGGAAGGGGCCGTTTCCTAGCGTCATGACATGACGTTTCTTTCTGAGTTCCGCGGTCAGAACCGCTTGGCCAACGACGCCTCGGCTGGAGAAGATCGCAGCGATTCCAACGGCTCCTCTCTTTCCTAGCGCTAGTTACTAGCGCTTCTTGGTACCTCGACTGGCCGCGTAGACGGACTGTGCTGCGTCGAGCACTGGGAGGTAGTTTAGTGAACGTCATTCTGAGATTCCGCAGCGGCTTTGTTCTTGAGGTCCGGCCTGGTAAAGCGTGCCGATGAGTGACCCGTCAACTTTGGTAGCTCAATGCTTGAAGCATTCCGTGCACCTCGGGAACGGCTAAGTTCTGCCGGTCCCGAGGTGTTGACGGAAGTGGGTGGTTTTAGACTTTTAGACTGCTGCTACGGTGTTTTTCTTTTCTGCTGCGACATCGCGGACTGCCTTTGCGATGGTGACATACGACGGTGGCGGTCCCATCTGCATATTGTTGTGAGTGATTGCTACGGCAAGGCCGGTGTTGATTTCCGCCCATCCTACGGAGGAACCTGCCCCGGGCATCCAGATAGTGTCAGAGTGCGGGGTGATGATGGGTATCATGCCCGGCGTGTCGTCGCTGAGGTAGTAGCCATAAGCCGAGACCGGGACTTTCATGCCGAGGTACTCGTCGATTACGTCGTTGTTGGGTCGCGGAGTGAGGAAGGCTTCTACACGCTCGGCGGACAGCAGCCGTACTCCATTTATCTCACCCTTATTCGCAAGCAGCGCCCAGTGGGCGGCCATCGACCTTGCGTTGGTAATCGAACCTGCGCCCGGATCGACAGTGCGCCGCGTGATCTCTTGGTTGAAGACATGGGCTGAGGGGTGCACTTCGTGTGGCATGCCCCGAAAAAATAGAGGGTAAGGGGTTGATTCCGGGATCTCGCCACCAACGATCCTGGCGAGACGGTGATCCTCCTCCGGGGGCAGACCGAAGAACAGATCCGTGGCCCCGATGGGGGCCAGTAGTTCCTCCTTCACGACCTGGTCGAACGGTCGCCCTTTCGGGTCGGTCCGCTGGACAATCTCGGCGATGATCCAGCCCCATCCGAGGGCGTGATAGCAGTTGGTTCCGATTGGGTACGCCGGTTCCATCTGCTCGAATCCGTGGATCATCCAGTTCCAATCTGCCTTGAGCTCGGGGGTGACCCCCTCCGGCATCCAGGGCACGCCCGACTGGTGGGTTAGGACGTTACGAACGGTGATCTTTTCCTTGCCGTGCTGACCCCACTCGGGCCAGTAGTCCACGATGGGCGCGTCGTAGTCGATGAGACCTTTCTCGGCTTGAACGTGAAGGGCGGTGGAAGTTACACCTTTAGTGACCGAAAAAGGGAAGAAGAGGCTCTCGGAATCGACTTCGCGTCCTGTGTCAGGATCGGCGATTCCGCCAAAAGTATCAACGATCAGTTCGCCGTCGAGATAGGCGGCAACCTGTAGGCCAACTTCTGTAGAGTTCAGGGCCTCATCGATAGCCGCCTCAATGCGAGGATCTGTGAGCTTTTCGTTATTGGACACCTTGATGTGTTCCTTTCTGTTGGTGGGCGAGGTAGGAGGACCCAGTAGGCAATGGCGGTCGCGGTTAGCAGGTGGAGTAGATAGCACTAGGACAGGGCCCAAATCAGGTGCCGGAGACTTTTTGCGGCACCAGGCCGGTGTGATGCGGAACACTTTATGCTTTAGTAGACTCACTGTCTACTGAATAGACCGGAAGTATTCTCTGCCAGAAGCGATGGAATTGAGGTTCACATGCATGGCGTTGTTGTGAGAGATGGGCACACTGAACTGGTCGACGACCTGCAGGTCCGCCGCCCTGAAGCAGGAGAGGTGACAGTCCGTGTCCTCGCTTCGGGCTTGTGCCGAAGCGACCTCCTTCCGATTGACGAGCCTTCTGGCGCTCCTATGGTCCTGGGGCATGAAGCAGCCGGAGTTATCGAAGCGGTCGGTAGTGCCGTTGACGGGCTGGAAATCGGGCAGATGGTTGCCGTGACGTGCCCCGTCCCGTGCAACAACTGCGACGCGTGCTCACGCGGCCTCTACACGGCGTGCGCGTCAAGCTTCGGTTTCGGCGAAGCGCCGTTCAGCCGAGATGGGTTGCCCATTCTCGCTCTAGCACGGGTTTCGTCGCTGGCCGAGTTCATCACCGTCGACCAGTTCCAGGTACATCCCGTAGCATCGCTGTCCGCCCCAGCGGCAGCCTTGGTTGGCTGCGCTGTCAGTACGGGCTATGGGATGACGCGCAACGTGGTCGAACTGAAAACCGGTGAAACTATCATGGTGTTTGGTGTCGGCGGAATCGGCATCAACAGCATCCAAACTGCCCGTCTCATTGGTGCAAGAAGAATCATTGCTGTCGATATCAACGAAGAAAAGGAAGCGGTGGCGCGAAAGTTCGGAGCCGATGAATTTATAGCAATCAAGCCAGGCATGGCCAGTGAGAGCATCGTGGCTGAGGTCAGGCATGTTGCTCCCGAGCAAGTGGATGCCGTTGTGGACTGCACCGGCCAGGCCTCCGTTCTGGAGGCTGCTCAGCTGCTCCTCAAGGCCGGGGGACGTCTTGGCCTCGTCGGGATACCCCACGCCGGCGGCACAATGAAGCTCGACATTAACAACGCCATGTACCGGCACATCACCGTCCGCGGTGCATTGAATGGAGCGTGCAACCCGTTCACCGATGTGCCTGACATCGTGCAGCTCGCCGAGCAGGGCCGCTTGGACTTGGAGTCCCAGGTATCGCATGTCTTTCCGTTGTCTGAATATCAGGAAGCTGTCGACGCGCTCCGTCAAGGGAGAGTCCTGCGCGCCGTGATAGAGATGCCATCCGGGACCAAGTACAAAAAGATTAATCGGGATACTCCAGAAAATGCGGACCAGTATCACGGATCCGAGAACCCCTTCCGCAACTAACATTGTCAAGACTGTGCCACACAGACCAGGGCCATCGGCCCCGGACTGATCGGTCCTAGAGGAACCCTTCCCCAGCCCTTCGCTACCATCGGTACGAATCGAGGGCCGAATGGTATGTCCGGTGCGAGTGTAATGTCCCTCTTCGACGGACTGAAAAGCGCTGCGAGGTGCTCGGCCAAAAGAGCAGCTGTGCTGCGGTGGCCCTTAGACTGGGTCCTTGCTCGGCCGAGAAGTTTCGATGATGACAGGTGGCTTACTATGCCGTCCATGCGCGCAGCACAGAAGGCTTTTACGCGCCAAAGGCTTATTGAGGCTGCCCAAGCATCATTTGTTAACCGGGGTTACTTGGGTACGACTGTCGACGCCATCACGAGCGATGCGGGAACAACTCGAGCTACCTTTTACCTCCATTTCGCGTCCAAAGCTGAGATTGCCAATGCTGTGTGGGAAGCCTATGTGGACAGCCCCACTCAGCTGCTCTGGAACGATCTAGGTCCGATCATTGCCGGCGTGGTGGCGCAGCCTAACCTCTTGAAGACGGTGTGGTTCCCACGAGTCGTCGAGCACTGGGACGAGAGGGGTCTGACCATCCACAGCCTGTGGCACGCGCGTGCGTTGGAACCTTTGTTGGACGCCGAACTAAAAAGAACGAAGCATCGCGTGGCAAATACGATTTGTGAAGCGCTCATGGGACTAACTGGGTATTCTCGAGCGGCACTTCGCATTCGTGCCACCGCGGCATTTGAGTTGCAAACTCAAATGTTCTTCGACTGGATCAGCGGTGACATACCGCTGGCTATGGACGATGTTATTGATGCACTTTCAGACGCTTGGTTGGCGTTGCTCGTGACACCTGTTCGTACCCCTCCAAGTGACGGGTCACCATCCAGCTGCCAGTCGGGAGAAGGCTGAAATCCTCCTCCACTCCTCGCCTGGCGAACTGATCCACCGGCACAGGACGGGACCACGTAAGGGCGCCCCATCCTACAAAACTTATGCACTAGCCCCCTCCGGCCAGAGCCGGTTTCGATCAAGCGTAGTTAGCCTGCAGGTGCCGCGGCGCATCGCAACGACGCTTTTGCAGCCCGAGTGAAGCGAGGACTCTCTGGCAGCGCGACTGCGCTGCCACCGTCCGGGGACACGGCACTTGACCCCGCGGTCGCCTCGCTTGGGGCGCAAACCAAAAGCATGCCCGGTCGAGCGCTCGAACGGGCATGCCGTGCCTCGGACGATTTCTCAGCCGCCATATAAACCATTCAGCTCTTGACACTCCAGATTCCCGGCTAAATGCTGGAAACGAGCTCCTCCATGGCTCGCCGTGCAGCCATGAGATCCGTGCGGGCCAAGCCTTTGTAGGCCTGCTCAACCTCCCATTCGAGGTCGATTGAGGGGTCAACGAGTTTCTGCATCTGCAGCCCGTCCCACACCGCAATCATCTGTCGTGCGAATCGCTCCGGGTCCACATCCGGGTGAGCCTCTCCGGCGGCTTGAGCCTGCCGCAGCAAAGCTGTGAAGTAGCGGCGCACGCCCTCGTTGTGCTTTACGAACCAAGCGTGCGCAGGATGGTTAGGGTCTGCGGCATTAGCTGCTTGGGCCGTGTGAAGTTGCAGCCGATTGGGGTGCCCTGCCGAGGTGCCCGTGATCCTCGAGAACGGACGGCTCTCGGACAATTCTGACGCAGGGAGCTTCCAAAATTCTCGTTCATTAGCGTGGTCAGCCTCGTCGAGCGCCAGGACGAAAAGGTGATCCCGGGTTGGGCAATGATATGCGACGGTAGCTTCACTCAACCCTGTGCTCTTAGCTACAAGAGCTACCGTGACTTTCTCGTGGCCATGTTCGACAACGAGCTCGAGTACTGCCTGTCCGATTTCCTCCCTGCGCTGCCTAGTCTTCGCGTAGGGGCCGCGTCTGCTTACTTCCTCATCCATGGTATCGATACTATCCCATGAAAACAACGTTGAGGAGCGGTTTTTAGCGCATTTACCCCGCCAAAAAGGGAGATGTAGTGACTTGACTAACACCGGAAACACGGGCAGGATACTTTTTGACCTGAAATTGTTCTGTTCGACGAGGAGTAGAAATGTCTGTTGCATCTCCGCCGCCAGCGTTAGTGTCCGCCATTGAGGAACCAAGTGTTCCCGGCACATCCGCGAAGTACCTGCACGGGAGACCATGGCGGGGATACCTAACTTGGTATCTGTTCGCGGCCCTCCCGATCTTTGCCCTGTGGGGCGCTATGTTGGGCATCGTCTTGCCTAACCACGTGCAGATGATCGAGTTCTCGCGATGGTTCACCGGAGCGGATGCGGGGGCCAACCTCGTGGAGTTGCAAGCACTGAAAGCACAGGTGGATGCCGGCGAGATAAACCCGACGGCTGACCAATCCCGGTTGCTGAACCTTCTGGCGCAGTTTGATGCGTCACGTGCTCAAAGTCTTTCGATTGTGACGTCGATCGGCGTTTTCGTTACTATGCTGGTCCAACCCGTCGCGGGAGTCCTGTCGGACCGGACCCGGTCGCGGTGGGGGCGCCGCGCACCATGGATGGCAGGGGGCGCGATTGCTGGCGCCCTGGCCCTTGTGGCTCTGCGCTACTCGACGACCATCGCTCTGCTGATCCTCTTTTGGTCCCTCGCTCAGCTACTGCTGAATGTTGTCCAAGGTCCTTTAACCGCGACGGTGGCTGACCGTGTCCCATCCCAGAAGCTAGGAGTCGCTTCGTCCATCACAGGCCTGGCAGGAATGCTAGGGGCGGTCTTGGGGTCAGTGGCCGCGGGAATCCTGTTTGGGATGATCCAACTGAACACATACCTTGTTTTTGCGATAGTAATTCTCGTATTTATCGCGGTCTTCATTCTCCGGGTGCCCGACCGCTCCTCCCGGGATCTCGAGGTCGAGCCCATCAGTTGGAGCGGTTTTTTCAAGTCCTTCCTGATCCCCTTGAAAGACGGAGATTACAGGTGGGTCTGGGTCGCAAAGGTCGTCATGATGTTCGGCTATGGCACAACCACCGCTTTCGGCTTCTTTATGCTGCAGAGTTATGTACAGCCCGCACTGAGCGCGGCCGAGGCGACCGCTCTGGCACCCATTATGGGTTTGGCCGGAGTGCCCGGGATGCTCATTTCGATGGCAGTTGTTGGTAAGTGGTCGGACAAGATCCAGCGTCGCAAACCGTTCGTATTTTGGACGTCGGTCCTTTTGGCAGCCTCTATGGTTATCCCGCTCGTGTCTCCTACCGTTCCAGGCCTGATCGCTCAGTCCGTCGTGGCAGGATTCGCGTTCGGCGCTTACCTGGTCGTTGATCAGGCACTGTTCATCGATGTGATCGTTGACAAGCGCAACGCTGGCCGGGACCTGGGCATGTCGGCCCTCGGCGGAAACCTTGGTCAGGCCCTTGGTCCTATTCTTGCAGGCGTGCTGGTCGCCGCGGCCGGTGGCTACGGAATCGTGTGGATCGTGGCCATCCCGATCGTGCTGGTCGCCGCGGCCGCGATCCTGCCAGTAAAACGAGCCAGATAACCAGCGCGCACCCAATCCCTCCGATATAAGGAAAAACTGCATGCCCATTGATCGACAGTCCGTTGTGAATCGGCACCGCGTAGAATTGAATGCCCTCGACCCCGGCGTCGTGCTGACGGTCGGTAACGGGGATTTCGGCTTTACCACCGATGTGACCGGTCTGCAAACCTTCACCGACTGGCATGAACCCGTCATGAGCGTGCCGGATGAGAACGCGCCACGGGTGACCAACACGTGCACGATGTCCAGTTGGGGCTGGGACGAGCACCTCAACCCGGATGGCTTTGAACTGGCCGAGGCCATGACCGAATACGAGACCCAACGCGGACCAGTGCCTTACCCGGACCGGCCCTCTCTGTCGGCTCTCGTGTCGGGGTCCGTTGAACGCCCGGACCTGGCCGGGTTGTGGTTCGTGCAGAATCCGCACCGCATAGATCTCGGCCGGGTGGGTTTGATCCTGAAGCCGCAGCCGGGAGCCGAACCGGAAACGGATCCATCTGTCATAAAGAATCTCAACGCTAGTCTAGATCTGTGGACGGGGCTGATCACGAGCCGCTTTGACTACCTCGAGCAGCCGGTGGAAGTCATCACGACCGCCCACGGGCAGCAGTCGACGATGGCCACGCGCGTGACTTCACCGCTGCTGGCGACCGGGCAGATCGGCATTGGATTACGGTTCGGGTTCGGCAGCACAAACTTCGTTCGGCCGAATGACTGGGAGGCCGAGGACCGGCACAGCAGCGTTTTGGAGATGGCATCGACAGATCGAGAAGCCACCATTCGTCGAACCCTTGCCTCTGCCAAGTACGACGTGGACCTGCACTGGTCAGCAGGGCGACTGGCTCAAACCGGCGCACACAGATTCGAGCTGGCAGCAGACTCCACAACAATCGAATTCGTCGCCGGCTTCCAACCACTTGCCGGACCTGGCAGCAACTTCGCACAGGCCAGCGATACCCCAGCGACGTCCTTTGAGCAAGTTAAGGCTTCTTCTCGGGCCCTGTGGGAGGAATACTGGTCTTCCGGGGGTGCCGTCGACTTCGCTGGCAGCACCCATCCCGTTGCCGACGAACTGGAACGGCGCGTGGTGCTGTCGCAGTACCTCACTAGAGTGCACTGCGCCGGCGCCACCCCACCGCAGGAGACCGGGTTCGTCACCAACTCCTGGCTTGGCAAGTTCCATTTGGAAATGCACTGGTGGCATGCAGCGCATTTCGCCCTGTGGGGCAGACCTGAGCTGCTTGAACGCAGCCTCGGCTGGTATGAGTCCATCCATGCCGCCGCACAATCCACGGCTCGGCTGCAGGGCTATGCCGGCGCCCGCTGGCCCAAACAGGTCGGACCCGACGGGCGCGAATCGCCATCGGACATCGGAAGCCTCCTGGTCTGGCAGCAACCTCATCTTCTCTATTTCGCCGAATTGTTGTGGCATGCGCACCAAAATGACTCCCAACGCCAGGCCGACCTCACTCAACGGCTGGCTCCGCTCCTGCAGGACACCGCAGCGTTCATGGCCGACTACGCTAGCGAAGAAGGCAGTGTCTTCCACCTCGGCCCGCCACTCATGCCCGCCCAGGAGTTCTACAAGGCAACCGAAACGTCCGATCCCACCTTTGAACTGGCGTACTGGGCATGGGGGCTCGAGACTGCGCAACGTTTCAGAGAGCGCCAAGGCCTAGAGCGTGTAACCGAATGGGAGCGCGTCCGCCAGCAGCTGGCAGCCCCCACGCTCACAGACGGTCACTACGCCGCAGTCGCCAACGAAGACACCACCCGCACAGACGACCACCCAGCGATGACACTGGCGCTTGGCTTCGTCCCTCCGACCGGGGTGATCGACCCAAGCGCTATGCAGCGCACCGTGGATTGGGTGCAGGACAACTGGCACTGGGATTCGACGTGGGGTTGGGACTTCCCTGCCCTGGCCATGACCGCCGCCCGCCTTGGGCAGCCGGAAGCAGGACTGGGCTTCCTTGTTCGTGATGCGCTCAAGAACTGCTACGACAGGGCAGGGCACAATCCGCAGATGGGATCCTTCCTGCCCGTCTATCTCCCCGGCAACGGCGCTCTGCTCGCTGCGCTTTCACTTCTCCTCACGCAGGATGAACAGGCGAATGGTGTGTTCGAAGCGGGTGCCTGGCAGATCCACCATGAAGGCCTCATAGCGGCCCCTTAAAACGGTGAAACTCACCACCAGCACGATTCAAAAGAAAGAACCAACATGCACGCCTCTGTTCCGAAACTGACCCTCGACGAGAAAGCCGCCCTGGTATCCGGCGCCTCCTTTTGGCGCACTCAAGCCGTCCCCCATGCCGGCGTGGCTGCGGCCACTCTTACCGACGGACCCCACGGGGTGCGGATGCAGCGGGCCAGCGCAGACCATCTTGGGATTAACGACAGTGAACCGGCGACGAGTTTCCCCACCGCAGCCGCAACCGGTTCCACCTGGGATCCCGCACTGGTCGAGGAGATGGGGCGCGCACTGGGCGCCGAAGCCCTCGCACTGGGAGTAGACGTCCTGCTCGGACCGGGCATCAACATGAAGCGGTCCCCACTATGCGGACGCAACTTCGAGTATTTCTCAGAAGACCCGGTCCTGTCCGGCGCTCTCGGAACTGCATGGGTTTCCGGTATCCAGTCCAAAGGCGTAGGCGCGTCATTGAAGCATTTCGCCGCCAACAATCAGGAAACCGACCGAATGCGAATTGACGTTCAGGTCGACGAACGTTCTCTCCGGGAGATATACCTGCCCGCGTTCGAACAGACAGTCCGAGAAGCGTCTCCCGCCACAGTCATGTGCTCGTACAACAAGGTCAACGGGGTCCGAATGAGCGAGAACCGGTGGCTGCTCACAGACGTGCTGCGCGGCGAGTGGGGATTCGACGGATACGCTGTTTCGGACTGGGGCGCCGTTACCGACCCGGTCGCGGCGATCGAGGCTGGCTTAGACCTGGAAATGCCGAGCACAGGCGGCCTTAGCGCCGCTAAAATTGCCGCCGCCGTCACTGCCGGCAGACTGGACGAGGCTGTTCTTGACAAGGCAGTCTCCCGGATCCTGACGGTCCATGACCGACTTCGCGCGAGTCGGGGCCAGGTCAAACCTGTCGATCATGCCGCCCATCATGAACTGGCACGACGTTTGTCCATCGCCGGATCGGTCCTGCTGGCAAACGAGGGCAACCTACTGCCACTTGACCCCCGAGTCGGAGGGAAAATTGCTGTCATCGGCGAATTCGCCAGAACGCCCCGGTACCAGGGAGGAGGCAGCTCACACATGAACCCCGTGCGCTTGGATGATGCGCTTACCGCGCTTCAGGAACGAACCACTCGCGAGGTGGTCTTCGCGGCAGGATTCAGCTTTGACGGTTCGAACGAGACTTCCCTGGCAGAAGAAGCTGTCACGGTCGCGGCAGACGCTGCGGCAGTAGTGCTGTTCCTTGGCCTCCCCGCTGCAGCGGAATCCGAAGGATTTGACCGCACCCACCTCCAGCTCCCGGAGTCGCAGCTTCGCCTTGCAGCTTCCGTACTGGCTGTGAACCCGAACGTTGTGGTGGTTCTCAGCAACGGCGGCGTCGTCACCTTGGAGGGCATCGCCGGTCGTACGCCAGCGATCCTGGAGATGTGGCTGGGCGGCCAAGCATCCGGCTCCGCCGCTGCCGACATCCTGCTGGGCATCGCCGAACCGGGCGGACGTCTCGCCGAAACCATCCCCCACACCCTGGCACACACCCCCGCCCACCTGAACTGGCCGGGCAGCCACGGCTCCGTGCGATACGGCGAGGGCGTCTACATAGGCTACCGGTGGTACGACGCGACCGACCGCGACGTCGCATTCCCCTTTGGATTTGGTCTTAGCTACACCACCTTTGCGCTCACCGATCTCACCGTCACAGTGCCCGACCAGTCGCGGGCTTACGCGGAATGCGCAGTGACCATAGAGAACACCGGGGATCGGCCCGGCTCAGAAGTGGTGCAAATCTACGTCACTGATGAAATGAGTTCCATCGACCGCCCGAAGCAGGAGCTGAAGGGGTTCGCTAAAGTTCATTTGGCCCCCGGAGAGCGGCGCACCATTCGGATTGTGCTCGACGAGCGGGCCTTCGCATTTTGGGGTCCAAACGGGTGGACAGTGGAACCGGGCTCATTCCAGGTGCTCGCCGGAACGAGTTCCCGACACCTTCCAGTTCAGAGAACGGTGCGCCTGGACGTTCCCGTACCCGGGGCAGTCCTCACCCCGGAGTCAACAATCGCTGAGTGGCTTGCACACCCCGCAGGGCATGCCGTTCTCCAGCCGATGCTCTCAAAGATGGGTCCCACTGCAGCAGCAATCGATGACGAGGAGATGCGCCACTTGGTGGGCTCTATGCCGCTGCGCGCACTCTTTTCCCTCGCCGCTACCCCTGGTTCCGACCCGGATGCGGTTGTCCTCGATCTCATCGGCCAAGCAAACGACCGGACCCAGCAGGCTTTGGCGACGCATTGAGTTCCGTACCCGCCGGATTCTGGCTGGAGGCCCTTAGACGGCAATCGCCATACGGATCTCTCCTGGCCGGGTCTAGGTTTCGCAGTGGGGGTACCGGACTCACCTCCTAACTGCGAGGACCGGATACCACCTGCTTTACGAATGGGGCCACTGGGAACCGATATTGGGACTTATCGCCGTGGACAGGAACACTTTTCAGCAACATTGCCAAATCAAGCTTCGTTTGGTTTGGCAATGTTGCTGCTACATACGGCGCTGCATTATGGTCCCGAGCTAAGAGGACGTGTCTGCTGTTCCATCCTTGCCACGTGAATAGTGCGCCAAAACGCGCAAAGCACCGACGCCAGTGGGGCTCGGAGTTGTCGTTCAGGTAAGGGAACGACGAGATTCCAGCCGATGACAGGGACCTCACGTCGTGAATGCGGGCGGCATTAGAACGGGGACTAAAGAAAACTAAGAAACGGACAACAGTGGATCAAACGCTGCAATATAAGACCACAGTGGATGCGCACACGCCCCCTCAAGAATCTCTACATACTGAGGATCCCACCCCTCATTTGCGTCTCCCGCCAGGGGTGGTTGAAGTGATCGTGAAAAATGCATCCGACCTGAACGAAGTGCTAAACGAAGCAATTGACTTCCTGGCTCCGTCCACCATGGTGAATAGGGTCGGCGTCATGGTTACCCGTATCGGCGCAGGGCACTACGTGGTTCGCGCCCACCCAGAAGTCCCGTTCGGTCTCGTGCGCCAGCGATACGAATAAGCGTCCCCCTCCGAATCGGCTGGAAGGGGGTGGCTGCTCTTCAACCCATACCCGACAGGGTGCGTGGGCTAAGCATCGCCGGATAGACGGTTCTTGATCAGATCGTCCTTAACGCGCCCGATACATCGAGATGTAAGGGCAGGTGGCGTTGCACACGCAACGCCACCTGCCCTTATATAGGTTCTGTCCTAAGCCCTTAGAGGAAAGATTGAACGATCTTTCCCCGCACCTTTCGGTCAGCCATGGCAGTGAGGGCAGCTGGTACCTCTTCGAGCTTGACTACGCTGGAAACCATTGGGTTGAGTTTCCCTTCCTCAGTGAGTGACAGAAGCTCAGACATCATCGCAGCAAGATCAGCGCGCGAGCGGTCGTCACCGGCGCTGTATGCAGCACCAAGGGCTATTTCATGCACAGATGGTCCAATTGAGAAGGGGGGAACAGTTGATATGTCGGGCCGCCCTGCGGTGGTAGCGATACCGCCGCCGTGGACCAGCAGTCCGAGATTGGCCGTTGCCGATTCCGAACCGACTGTATCCAACACGGCATCCACCCCGCGGCCGCCGGTTAATTCCCGGACACGGCTAACAATGTCCTCGGACTGAAAGTCAATAAATTCATCCGCGCCCAAGGAACGAACGTGTTCTGCGTTCCGCCCCGAATCGGTGGCGATGACTCGTGCCCCGGCAATGGATGCAAGCTGCACTGCGAACCCGCCCACTCCGCCTGCCCCACCGGTGATTAACACCGTGTCATCCTTGGACACGTGTAAGCGACGAATCATGGCCTGGTAGGCGGTTAGGCCAGCCGAAGGAATTGCGGCAGCGCTGATCGGATCAATTGAAGCCGGGACAACTGCTACAACCGTAGAATCGGCCACTGTGTATTCCGCAAATCCGCCGCGCTTACTAACGTTTCCGTGAAAGGCCACACGCTGGCCGGTCGAAACGTTGGTGACGCCTGCGCCGACCGTGTCCACGATCCCTACGACGTCCAGGCCCAGAACTGCCGGCCACTCCCAGTCAGGCATACCATAATGCGCCCGTTGATAGTCCGAAGGATTCAGCCCGCACGCTTCGACCTTTACCCGGACCTCCCCGTGATCGGTCTGGGGAAGCGGAAGGTCGGATATGCGGAGGGTGTCGGGAGTCCCGACCTGTTCGAGAACTAGAGCTTTCACGAGAGATTTTCCTTTTCTAGGAGGGGTAGGGCTAGGGGTCGCTCTGCGGGCAGAAGAGAGCCGGGGTTGCTTATTGATCCTGCTTAAAAATTTCGTTCGAGGCAGTGGCCCAAGCGCCGACCAGGTCGAATGCTTCGGGCTCACGGCACCACATCATCTGAAGTCCGATGAGAGTCGAGTAGGCGTGGATTGCGCGCGCCCTCGACCTATCGTTAGCGGAGGCATCAAGCACGGCCAGGCGATCAATGGCACGCCGATCGCGTTCCATAAGGTGTTTATGCGCGGGGTGTGCCAGCGAGAGAGACTCTGCCTGCAGCACGAGTAAGAATCGGACAAGCTCAGGCCTGCGAACGTTTGCCCTAACTGCTGCCGCGCAAACATCTGCCAGGGAAGTTTGTCCGGCCCAGCTCTCGTACGGCAGGCCGCTGTCCAGTCCAAGCTCGGCTGAGAGAAGTCGTTCATCCTCCGCGTCAACGTACTCGAGGACTTTGGTCAAGAGTCCCTCTTTCGAAGCCACATGATGAAGTATCCCGGGCACGGTCAGACCGCACGTGTCGGCCACATCCTGCATTGAGAGGCCCCAATAGCCACGATCGGCGATAAGCCTAATTGTGGCTTGGATAATCTGCTCGGCTCGTGCTGCCCCGACCATGCGTGTCCGTACCCGACGAGGCGCCGCCCCTTGTACCTGTTCCATGAGCTCCCGCCGTTACTGAGTACCTAGTAGGTGATAGGTTAGCGTAAGTGGCGGCGAAAGCAAGTCGGGTTTGGGTCCCTGCTTGGGGCAGCTGAACAACCACGCGCCGCCTTGCACCGCCTAGTGACGCCGCCCGGAAGCAAACCGCGAACAGGAGTGAAATTGAAAGCAGCACTGATTACTGGTCAGTACGTATTGGAGATTCGGGACTTTTCCTTCCCAGAGTTGGCTGGACCAACTCAAGCTGTGGTGGAGATCCTTAAGACCGGGATTTGCGGGTCTGATGTGACAGCGTTTCGTGACGGGGAAGCGTATCCGCCCTTCCTCTCAGGACATGAGTGGGTGGGGCGCGTCATCTCGGTCGGTTCTGAGGTGACACATCTCAAGGTTGGTGATCGGGTGGTGGCAGGTACGCCAGCGGCGTGTGGCAATTGTCAGATGTGTCGCAGAGGTCATGGAGAGCGTTGCATCGAGCTAACAGCCCTGGCCTTCGGTACGCACCCCCACACCCCTCAGCACGGGGGCTATGCCGAACGGATCGAGGTTCCAGCTGAAATTCTCATTCCTATTCCAAGCGAAATAGGGGACGAAGCGGCAGCCATGATTGAGCCAGCCGCAGTGGCTCTTCACGCTATTCGCAGGCACACTCCTCGTATGGGGGATGTGGTTGTCGTTGTTGGAGCCGGGCCCGTAGGTCTCTTCGCCGTACAGATGCTTCGCCAATCAGGAGCCGCCCGTGTAATTGTCATTGAACCCCAGGCGCGCCGCCAGAAACTGGCATTATCTATGGGTGCGGATTCAGCACTCGCCCCGGGTCCGGAGGCACTGGAAGCAATCCAGGATGCCACGCACGGATTGGGTGCCGATATCGTCTACGACTGCGTGGGCAACGAGAAAGCACTGACTGCCGCAGTCGAATACTGCCGTTCTGGCGCAACGCTCGTGATGATCGGGGCAACTTCTGGGGCAGTCAAGGTCTCACCGCTGGCTTGGCTGGGCAAGGAACTGACGATCGCGACCTCGCTGGCTCACCTAAACCACGAGTTCCCTTTGGTCATTGACCTGATGGCTCGGGGCCGACTTAATACAGAAGCCCTTGTCGACGAAACGATTGGGCTGGGTGATCTTGAGAAGGTTCTGACCCAACTTGCAAGCGGATTGGATCGAGTAAAGGTGCTAGTTGACGCTCGCTCGTAGTCGGGACGTACGTAGCAGATCCGGAAGCGTCGGGCGGTGGGACCTGCGATGAGGGCCCGACGGATGAGGGCCCGTTCACCCGTGGGAGGCAGGAGCTTCGAGGCGTTCGCTGAGGAGCCGCTCCTGACCGCGCGCACTGCGGCCCCCTATGTCGCAAGCATGCAGAAATCCGGGGGCCGGGGCATGCCTGAAGCACTACGTCGCCAAATGACTACGCGACGAATCGGTCTACTCGACAGCACCGTCGATGAGAGAACTCTTCGTAAGGTCTACCTGGCGCCCTTGGAGGATGCTATTGCAGAGGCCGGGGCAGGAGCGTGCTGACGTTGAGTGTCCCGGCCAGGTGCTGGAGGAGGGTGAGTTTGGTTCCCGCTTGCCGTTTCCGATCAGGCTCAGCTGGCTTGGCGCCGTGCCGACGGCGGCGCTGAGGTCATCGAGGGTCAGCCCGGCCTGCTTGCGCAGATGCCGGACGCGGCGGCCGAGGCTGATGACGTCCAAGCCAACGGACACCGCGGACGAGGCTTGCGGCAAAGCTTCTCTGGTCCAGCTTCCAGGACGTCATTTTTGAAGGATACGCGAAGAAATGAGTTTCTTTCCAAGGTTTTTATCTAGTAGGGCGATTGAAAGTGCTGAAAAGTAGTGATCACGGAAAGAAACACCGCACCGGATAAGCCGGCGGGAACTGCAAAGGCGCAGTTCCCGCCTACCGAATCCGGAGCTCAATCAAGGAGATCAACGATGACTGCAGCATTTGAGCCAAACAAGCAGACCGCAGAGCAGCAGGCTGCCGCACTGGAGCTCGAGTGGGCTGCGAACCCCCGCTGGGAAGGTGTGACCCGTGACTACTCAGCCTCCGACGTCGTCCGTCTCCGCGGCCGCGTCTCCGAAGAGCACACCCTGGCCCGCCGCGGTTCGGAGAAGCTGTGGAAGCAGCTGACCGAGGAGCACAAGACCGGCGGCTACACCAACGCCCTGGGTGCCCTCACCGGCAACCAGGCAGTGCAGCAGGTCAAGGCCGGCCTCCGCGCCATCTACCTTTCCGGTTGGCAGGTGGCCGCCGATGCCAACAATTCCGGCCACACCTACCCGGACCAGTCCCTCTACCCGGCCAACTCCGTCCCCACAGTGGTCCGCCGTATCAACAACGCCCTGCTCCGGGCGGACCAGATCGAATTCTCCGAGGGCATCCAGACCGTTGAGGACTGGCTGGTCCCGATTGTTGCCGACGCCGAAGCCGGTTTCGGCGGCCCGCTGAACGCCTACGAGCTGATGAAATCCATGATCCAGGCCGGCGCCTCCGGCGTGCACTGGGAAGACCAGCTCGCCTCCGAGAAGAAGTGCGGCCACCTGGGCGGAAAGGTCCTGATCCCCACCCAGCAGCACGTGCGGACCCTGAACGCCGCCCGGCTCGCGGCCGACGTCGCCGGTACCCCGTCGGTGGTCATCGCCCGCACGGACGCCGAGGCAGCCACCCTGATCACCTCCGACGTCGACGAGCGCGACCAGGAATTCATCACCGGCGAGCGTACGGCCGAGGGCTTCTACAAGGTCCGCAACGGCATCGAACCCTGCATCGCCCGGGCCAAGGCCTACGCCCCTTACTCGGACCTGATCTGGATGGAAACGGGCACCCCGGACCTGGAGCTGGCCCGCAGGTTCGCCGAAGCGGTCAAGGCAGAGTTTCCGGACCAGATGCTTTCCTACAACTGCTCGCCGTCGTTCAACTGGCGCAAGCACCTGGACGACGTCACTATCGCCAAGTTCCAGCGTGAACTCGGCGCCATGGGCTTCACATTCCAGTTCATCACCCTCGCCGGGTTCCACGCCCTGAACTACTCGATGTTCGATCTCGCGCACGGCTACGCCCGTGAAGGCATGAGCGCCTACGTCGAACTGCAGGAAAAGAAATTCGCCTCCGAATCCCGCGGCTACACCGCAACCAAGCACCAGCGCGAAGTCGGCACCGGCTACTTCGATGACATCGCCACCGCGCTCAACCCGAACGCATCCACCCTCGCCCTGGTCGGATCGACCGAAGAGGGCCAGTTCCACTAACTTCTTCCCCCACGTAAGTAGCAGTAAGTGTCGTTTTGAAGGCTCAAAACGGCACTTACTGCTACCCAGTTGGGCCCTGCTCCAGGAGACAGAAATGAACAGCTTCACTGACAGCTTCACCATCAATGGCATCACCATGACTGCGCAGCCTATTTGCCGGCAGGGTGAGGTGCTCACCCCGGATGCCTTGGCCTTCATTGCCAAGCTGCACCGGGCTACTGCTGAGCGGCGGCAGGAGCTGCTGCAGGCACGGCGGACCCGGCGGGCTGAGATCGCCTCCGGTCAGGATCCCCGCTTCCTCCGCGAGACCGAGCACATCCGCAACGATCCTTCCTGGCGGGTCGCTCCCCCGGCCCCGGGCCTGGAGGACCGCCGCGTGGAAATCACCGGACCGGTGGACCAGAAGATGACCATCAACGCCCTGAACTCCGGTGCCAAGGTGTGGCTCGCGGACATGGAGGACTCCTCCACCCCCACGTGGCGGAACGTCATCAAGGGCCAGCTGAACCTCACCGACGCACTGGAACGGCGCATCGACTTCACCTCCCCCGAGGGCAAGGAGTACAAGCTCCGTCCGGCCGGTGACCTGCCCACCATCGTGGTCCGCCCCCGCGGCTGGCACCTGCCCGAGAAGCACATGCTGATCGACGGCGAACCCATTGCCGGCGGCATCGTGGACTTCGGCCTGTTCTTCTTCCACAACGCACGCCGCCTCCTGGCCCAGGGCAAAGGCCCGTACTTCTACCTGCCGAAGATCGAGAACCACCTCGAAGCCCGGCTCTGGAACGACATCTTCATCCTCGCCCAGGACCTGCTCGGCATCCCGCAAGGCACCATCCGCGCCACTGTACTGATCGAAACCATCACCGCAGCCTTCGAAATGGAGGAGATCCTCTACGAACTGCGGGACCATGCAGCGGGCCTGAATGCCGGCCGCTGGGACTACATCTTCTCCCTGATCAAGAACTTCCGCACCCGTGGCCCCCGCTTCGTCCTGCCGGACCGCAGCCAGGTGACCATGACCCAGCCCTTCATGCGCGCCTACACCGAACAGCTGGTCCGGGCCTGCCACAAGCGCGGCGCCATGGCCATCGGCGGCATGGCAGCAGCTGTTCCCAACCGCAAGGATGAGGCCGCCAACGCCAACGCACTGGAAAAGGTCCGTGCGGACAAGACCCGCGAAGCCAATGACGGCTTCGACGGCTCCTGGGTGGCCCACCCGGACCTGGTGCCGGTCTGCCGCGAGGTGTTCGACTCCATCCTCGGTGACAAGCCCAACCAGCTGCACCGCACCCGGGAGGACGTGGTCCCGGATGACCGCGCCCTGATCAACGTGGCCGCCACCACCGGAACCATCACCGAACAGGGCATCCGGAACAACATCGAAGTGGGCATCCGCTACATCGAGTCCTGGCTGCGCGGAAACGGCGCCGTAGCCATCCACAACCTCATGGAAGACGCCGCCACCGCCGAAATCTCCCGCTCCCAGCTGTGGCAGTGGATCTACGCCCGTGCCATCACCGACCACGGCGAAGTCATCACCCACGAGTGGATCGAGGAGCTCCTGGATCAGGAATTCGCCAGGCTCGAACGCTTCGACGGCGACCGCTTCGAGGACGCCCGCGACATCTTCGAAGAAGTCACCCTCGCCCGCGACTTCCCGTCCTTCCTCACCCTCCCCGCCTACGCCCGCTACCTCACCGAAGCCAAGGTAAGGGCAACCGCCGAGGAACTTGCCGCCCTATAACCGAGCTGCAAACCCACAGACTTCCGTCCGCCGGGCCGGCACCCCTCCGCAACAGGCACCTCCGAAATCCGGAGGGCCGGCCCGGCGACGGAACCAGCTGCAGTCCAGGAACAAGAATCGGTTGGCTTTCACCATATACATCTGCGAAAAGCCCTCCTCCCTTCAACACTAAAAGAAGTGGTACATAACATGACTGCGGAATATATCGAGAGCATGAGCTTGAAAGTTTGGGATGGTGAAGGCTTGGATGACGCACTTGAGAGTGCTGTCCGGGAATTAGTTGTCCGCAACGCTGTTCAGCGTAGTCGTGTCACAATTACGCGCAGCGGCCCCCATATTTATACGGTTACGCTAAACCGCGATGGTTCTCGGACGTCTCCACCGCAAGAGGTTCCCTGCTGAGCACATGAATTGTTGACGTTGGCTTCCCCGGCCCCCGCCGGGCAGAACCTCAAATGCTGGCAGTAAGGAATAATGACATGACCAACTGGCGGATCAGGGACTTTCACTCCTCGGACCTGGACGGGATCCTGCACCTCTGGGAGACCCTGAAGGCAAGCAACGTGGAACCCGTCTACGCCCTTTCCGAGGTCCTCGCATCCTGCGAGAAGGACCATGCCGTCGTCGCTGTGCAGGGCGACCAGGTGGTGGGTGCCGCCGTCGGACGCGCCGCCCACGACCAGGGCTGGATCGTTTTCCTGGCCACCCTGCCTGAGTACCGCGGCCGGGGGATCGGCACCTCGCTGCTGGCCGCCGTCGAAAACCGGATGGCGCCGCACGGGCTCAACAAGCTCTCTGCACTCATGCCCGAATCGGAAACCCGGGTGGAGGCGTTCCTGGGCCGCGGCTTCGCGCTGAAGAAGAACCTGCGCTACTTCGAGCGGACCATCCCCGTCCAGCGGCAGGAACTCGGCGCGCTGGGCCAGCTCGGCGGCCGCGTCCTGGCCCGCGACCTCTGGGAAAACGTGGCCGGCATGCGTAAGGAGAAGGAACTCCTGGAACGCCGCCTGGTACTCCCCCTAGCCGAGGCCGACCTCGCCGACGAATTCGGCGTCGTCCCGCCCCGCGCCGTGGTCCTCTTCGGTCCACCCGGGACCGGAAAAACCACCTTCGCCAAGGCCATCGCCTCCCGCCTGGAGTGGCCCTTTGTGGAGGTGTTCCCCTCCCGCCTCGCCGCGGACCCGCAGGGCCTGGCCGGCGCGCTCCGCGAGACGTTCCTGGAAATCGCCGAACTGGAGCACGCCGTGGTGTTTATCGACGAGGTGGAGGAGATCGCCGCGCAGCGCTCCGGGGAGCCGCCGTCGCCGTTGCAGGGCGTTACCAACGAGCTGCTGAAGATCATCCCGGCGTTCCGTGAACAGCCGGGCCGGCTGCTGGTGTGCGCCACCAACTTCATCCGCGCCCTGGACACCGCCTTCCTGCGCCACGGCCGGTTCGACTACGTCATTCCCATCGGCCTCCCGGACCGGCAGGCCCGCGAAGCGATGTGGCAACGGTTCATCCCCGCTCCCGTGGTGGACGCCGTCGACGTGGAACTGCTGGTGGAGCGCACCCCGGGCTTCTCCCCCGCCGACATCGAGTACGCCGCCCGCAGCGCCTCCCAGCGTGCCCTGGAAAAGGCAGTGTACGACGACGGCGGGCTGGCTTCCGACGGCAGACTTTCCGTTCAGGCGGTGCGAAAGGGCCCCTCCACACAGGACTACCTCGACGCCATTGGTGACACCCGCACCACCGTTAGCGCGGAAGTCCACAAGGACTTCCTGGAAGACATCGACGTCCTCGGCCGCGTCTAAGCGCTGCCGCATGAAGCACGGAGCGCCTCACTGCAAATGATCTTTCTGCTGGGTAGGGCTTACTGCTCCGCCTCGGGGACGGCCTTATACGTGCGGGAGGCGGTCCGAGCCCGGTTTAGTTCTGGGTCCACTGAGCGCAAGGCGCGGCCGCTAACAGCCGGGGACCATTCCTACGGGTTATCACGCGTACGGCTGCTGTGGGAGTTTACGCAACGGTTGCCGACTTCCAGCCGTGGAGAACCGTGTTGGTCCTAACTGTGGACGGAACAGGGTTACCGGGCGCAACGTGTGCTCCGCCCCGGCGCCAGGTTGGCGGATATCCGTTATCAGCTTCTCGAATCAGACGGGGAACTGCCTCGGAATCGTTCAGTTACCTCTTCAAAATTTGGGCTGAGTTTGGACGGGCTGGGCGGTGACGTCATGCGAGTAGCAGCCAACTCAGCTGCATGGGGCCCTGCACCTGTTCGCGTCATTCAAACCCACGCCGGTCCACTGTCGGTCTACTCGATGCCAACTGGGCAAGGTCCACGGCGATCTGCTCAATGCCCAAAGGTCCGGCGCAGGAAATACTGGACAGGATGGAATTTCTGCCGTGGGGGCAGGTGGATCCGGTTTTCACTGCCACCGTCGAGGCGGTGGAGGAGGCGGTGCTCAACTCGTTGGTCAACAACCGGGACATGATCGGCCGCGAAGGCCACTTCAGTCCTGCACTGCCCCACGACGAGGTGCGCGAACTGCTCCGCTCACATGGCTTCTGACCTCTCGACTCTGTCGCGACGGTGATAGAGCCGGGCAGCGCAGCTGGACGTGGCTTCGACCGGGAATCGCATCTATTTGCATGTCAATTCTCAACCTCGGTGTTTAGGTCCGAGGGCGACGAGGTGCCCCACGGAGGCGTGCTGGAAAGCCAACGCCTGAAGCCCAGGGCTAGGGTGCGCAGCTCCGCCGCGGCATAATGTTGAGGATCCCAGGATGCGTACAATTTGGTGCGTAAAGGGCGTCCCGCGGCATATGCGGGCAAGCCCCGCAACCCGAAAGATTCCTTCTCTGTTGCCAAGGCGAAACCATGGTTGTTCGCAGCCAGCGCCTGACCCACGAAGCCCATGGCGACATTGCGGATTCTAAACGGGGGTGTGATGCCGGCGGCAGCCTCGTCGAAGACCACATGAACGCCCGTGACGGGAACGAGGATCAGGTCATCTGTCAAACGTTCGAGGTCACCGATTGTTGCGTTCCCGTAGCGGTCTTCCATAGCTTGAGGGGATCCATAAACGTTGACGGGGAGGCTGCCCACGACGACATGACGTCGATGGGGCGGGGGTAGGAGTGTGCTGATAGCCAGGTCGGCTTCCCGTTCTAATGTGGCATCGACGTCGGGCGCAGGCACCATAGTGAGATCGACGATTGGCGGGTCCACGTCCACCATGAATGGCGCCAGCAAAACGTAGGCGGTGGTAGGAGGACATGCGACACGGAATGCAGGTTTGGCGGAGAACCGGGCCCGTAGAGTCCCTTCGGCCCGTTCAAAGCGGGTTAGGACATCCCCGCCAAGTTCGTAGAGGGCCTCCCCTGCTGCTGTCATCGCCATTCCACTTGGGGTCCGGTGGAATAACTTCATGGCCAGTTCAGCTTCCATCCGGCTTATCTGCTTGGACACCGCAGGCTGGGTTACTGACATGTGCTGAGCGGCTGCACTAACCGAGCCCAGCCGGGCCACGGTGCGGAAATACTCCAAAGCTCGTCTGTCCATATTCCTAAATGTTATACACAGGGCCTGAAAAAGTCATTAGACAGCATGACCTCAAGCTGAGAAAGTCGTAGTCGGGTCAGCAGTGCCGCTGATCACATCCCAACTTTCAGTGATACCGCGCTGATCTAATCCACTAGGGATCTCCAATGACTCCACCACGCAATCGGGAGCGCACCGCCGTTATCGGTGCCCTTGTCGGAAATTCGCTTGAATGGTTCGACTTCTTTGTTTACGGAACGGCATCAGCACTTGTCTTCAGCAGGATCTTTTTCCCTGAGGTGAATCCTGCGACGGGGCTGTTGGCTTCGTTTGCAACACTCTGGGTTGGCTTCCTCACCCGCCCGCTCGGTGGGCTTGTTTTCGGTCATCTCGGTGACAAGTTCGGTCGAAAGAACGTGCTGATGGCGACCTTGGTACTGATGGGCGCCTCGACGACTCTCATCGGCGTACTTCCCACCTATCAACAGGTCGGCGTCCTGGCTCCAGTCCTACTGGTTCTGCTCCGTGCCTTCCAGGGCCTTGCAGTCGGTGGCGAATGGGCCGGTGCAGTGCTGATCGCCACAGAAAACGCCCATGAAAAGCGGAAGACGGTTGCGGGTGCATGGGTCCAGCAGGGGTCCCCGATTGGTTCGCTGTTGGCAACGGGCTCGTTCCTGCTCGTTGGGCTCCTTCCCGACGAGGACTTCTTCAGCTGGGGATGGCGCTTGCCTTTCCTTGCATCGGTCATTCTGATCGTTGTAGGCATCGTCCTGCGCATGCGGGTCGCAGAGTCCGAGGAGTTCCTGGAATCCAAGCGCGCCGGCAATCTCGCTGAAAAGGCACCGGCCCTGCTGGTCTTCACCAAGGCCCCGCTCATCCTCATCTTCGCCATGCTTGCCTCTATCATGGCCATCTCGATCTCGTACTTCACCAACACCTTCATGTTGGCGTGGGCGACCGGCCCCCTCGGCTTCGACCGCCAAGTCATCCTTAACATCCTTGTCGGCGCCTCCGTCGTGCAGTTCTTCACGCAACTGGCGGGCGGCTATTTGGCGCAACGGTTCGGGCGAACCAGGATCATCCTCACCGGATTAGGAATCGCCCTTGCCTTCACCGTGCCCTACTTCCTCGCCATCCAGATGGGTCACCTGGTCTTCATCGCGGCCATGGTTTACGTTTCGTTCGGCAGTATCTGCATGTACTTCGCCGTTTTCTCGACATTTTTGGCGTACGCATTCCCCGCCAATATCAGATATTCGGGCATGTCCATTTCTTACCAAATGTGCTCAGCTCTCATCGGCGGCTCCACCGCATTCGTTGCCCAGTGGATCCTCACGACGAGCGGCAACAACCCCTGGGCTGTGGCTGTCTACTATGCAGCACTGACTATCGCAACCATCATCGGTGTCATAGGACTCCACATCGTTAGCAGCCGACGCCCGATCGAGACCCCCGATGGGGAACTGAATGCCGCACCCGTAGCTTGATCCTCCTCCGGACAATCCACCACATTCTGCTCACTTTCCTCAAGAGCAGGGCAGGGCGCCCGGCTAAACCGGACTGTTCCTCGGCAGGTGCAAGCCCCTCCCCCTTGGAACAGTCGTTCTTCTTGCTAAACCGAATACCACCGCCTGAAAGGCATAGAGCATGACCTCTCCGCAACACGCTGACCTCGCACTCGATTACAGGGATGAGGCGCCGGCGGCTATTGCCGGCCCCGCTGCAGTCGAGTACCAAGTGCCGGGCCTCGACGCAGATGTCGAGGTGCTGATCGACCATTGGGGCATCCCTCATATCTACGCCGACACTCGACTCGACGCTTACGTGGCCCAAGGCTTTCAAGTGGCTCGCGACCGGCTGTTCCAGATCGACCTCTGGCGCCGCCGCGGTCTTGGGCTGCTGGCCGAGGCGTTCGGCCCGCGCTATGTCGAGCAGGACCGGGCGACCCGGCTCTTCCTCTACAGGGGTGACATGCGCGCAGAGTGGCTGGCCTACAACACCGAGACCAAAGACATCATCACTGCCTTCACTGCCGGCATCAACGCCTTCGTGGAGTGGGTACTGAAAGAACCAGACCTCCGTTTGCCTCCAGAGTTCGGCCAGCTAGGCTACCTTCCCGCTCTCTGGCAGCCTGAAGACGTAGTGCGCATCAGGACCCATGGGCTCGTCTACAACGTGGAGCAAGAGCTGACGCGCGCCCTGACGCTGCGGGACTTGGGGCAAGCCGCCGAGGAACTCAGAGCTGTGCGCGAACCATCCAACAGCCACGAAACGCCCCCAACAGACCTCTTCGACTTCCTGACAGAGGAGGTCCTGGACGTCTACCGTCTGGCCTTCGCTCCAGTCGATTTCGGCGCGGGCACCGCATCAGAAATTACAAGCCCCTCAGGATCCAACAACTGGGTCATAGCCCCCTCCCTGTCAGCGTCCGGGCGACCTGTCATGGCAAACGACCCGCACCGGGCCATGACCCTGCCCTCCCTCAGGTACATCGCCCACCTCGAGGCGCCGGGCATGAGCATCATCGGTGCAGGGGAACCCAACCTGCCCGGAATCTACATCGGGCACAACGGTCACGTAGCCTTCGGCCTCACGATCTGGCCAGTGGACCAAGAGGACCTGTACATCTACGAACTGCACCCGGAAAATGATCAGCTGTACCGTTACAAGGCCGGCTGGGAGCAGTTCGAGGTGATCCAGGAACCGGCCCCGGTTGCCGGAACGGATGATGCGGTCCACACCCTGGCATACACCCGGCACGGACCCGTCGTGCACATCGACACCACCAACCGCCGTGCGGTCGCCGTCAGGGCAGCCTGGCTGCAACCGGGCATGGCCCCATACTTGGGGAGCCTCGAGTATCAGTCCGCCAAGGACGCGACCGAACACGGCCGCGCCCTCCGGCGCTGGGGCGTCCCCGGCACCAACCAGATTTTCGCTACAAAAGACGGCGACATCGGCTGGCAGGCCAGCGCCATGATACCGCGCCGACCAAACTGGGACGGATCACTCCCCGTTCCAGGCGATGGCCGCTACGAATGGGACGGCTTCGCTTCCGTCGAGGAACTTCCCTCGGTGCTAAACCCCGACAGCGGCTGGTTCTGCAGCGCCAACGAGAACAACATCCCCGACGGCTACGACAGCACCGCGCTTCCAACAACCACGGACTGGTACTCCAACGCCCGCTACGACCGGCTCGCGGCATGGTTCAAAAGCGGAGCGCCACTCGACGTCGCCTCCAGCCTCCAGATGCAAAACAATGCTGACAACACACACGGGCGCCTCCTGCTCGACCGGTTCTCAACCATCCCATCACCAACCAACGCCGCGGAGTGGACGGAACTTCAGGCCTGGGACGGGACCGAGACCGTCGACTCCCGCGCTGCGCTGCTATTCCAGGTATGGCAGCGAAGGCACCTCCGGCCGTGGCTGGTCGATCATTGCCTTGACCGGCTGGGAATCACAGCGTCAGCTGCGGAGAAAGCCAGGCACAGGCTGTTGCGCACAGACACTCTCTTTTCAGACCTCCGCCCCGACCTGCGCATGCTGGACATGTTCGACACCGACAAGGGCACTGACCTGGCACTGCTGCACGAAGCTGTGAACTCGACCCTGGCCACAGCAATCGCCGAGATCGAAGAGCTCCTCGGCCCTGACCGGGAACTTTGGACATGGGGGGCACTCCACCAAACGAGGCTCCGACACCCCGTTCTCTCCCGAAACCCCACGGTGCCCCGGGAATGGGGACACCTTCCAGCCGTACCACGGGCGGGCAGCGGCGACACGGTCGGGCTGACCGGCTACGATGCTGAATTCAACGCCGTCATGGGAAGCAGCTTCCGCATCGCTGTCGACGTCGGTCAATGGGACGAAAGCAGGGTCGTAAATTCTCCGGGACAATCAGGCGATCCCCGGTCTCCACACTACGCAGACCTGCTTCCGCTCTGGGCAACAGGAGACTCCTTTCCGCTGCTCTACAGCCGCGCCGCCGTCGAATCCGCAGTGTCCCAGCGCATCACGCTCCGCGCAGGAACGGCAACACAATGACCAGAATGCAACACCGTATTGCGCTGATTCCAGGAGACGGCATCGGCAAAGAAGTCACCCCGGCCGCAACCGCCATTCTCGACAAGGTGGGACAACGGCATGGAATCTCCTTCGCCTACGACGAACTGGATTGGTCCTGTGAGAGATATGTTCACACCGGTGCAATGATGCCCGAGGATGGCATCGAGCAGATCCGGTCCCACGACGCGATCCTCCTCGGAGCTGTCGGGTGGGGCAATGTACCGGACCACGTCTCACTATGGGGGCTGCTGATCCCCATCCGCCGTGCCTTCGCCCAATACGTCAATCTACGACCGATCGCTGTCATGGAAGGCGTACCAAGCCCGCTAGCTGCGGCGCACCCCGGCACCACAGAGGGCGGGGTTGATCTGGTGATCGTCCGCGAGAATGCCGAGGGCGAATACTCGCAAATCGGCGGCAGGATGAACGACGGGCTTGCCTCGGAAATGGCGGTGCAACAATCGGTCTTCACCCGTGCCGGAGTCTCCAGGATCGCCGACTACGCTTTAACTCTCGCGTCGGCCCGCCGGAACCGTGTCACCTCAGCGACAAAATCCAACGGAATTATTCACACCATGCCCTTTTGGGACGACATCGTAGCTGAACGTGCCCAAGAGCATCCCGGCGTGGAACTTCGAAGCGAACATATCGACGCCCTTGCCGCGAAGCTTGTCCTACAGCCTGCCGAGTTCGATGTAATCGTCGCATCGAACCTCTTCGGTGACATCCTCTCGGACCTCGCGGCCGCCGTAGCCGGCTCAATCGGCATTGCCCCCTCAGGGAATATCAATCCCGAGAGGGAACACCCCTCAATGTTCGAACCAGTACACGGCTCGGCCCCGGACATCGCCGGAAAGGGTGTGGCCAACCCGGTCGGTGCCATCTGGTCCGCCGCCATGATGCTTGATCACCTCGGACATCCTGAAGCTTCCGCAGAAGTCATGGACGCGGTACGCAACCAGCTCGCTGAAGGCATAGTGCTTACCCGGGACATGGGCGGTACTGCAGGAACCGCGGAATTCATACGGAGCCTTCTTGCAAAGCTGAACTGACCTTTCCTACCCACGCCCTGATTCGTCTTTCCAGACGGCCAGGTCACGACGCCCGTCTCTTGACGCAGGGCCACACAAACAGCCCACGGTGCCTGCCACAGACGCGGCGCAACGCCTCCTGAGGACGCTGCCGACAAGACCCGCGAAGCTAAAGACGCTTTCGCGGGTCTTGTCGGTGGCGGGCTGGGCGGTGTCCCGCTGCCAGGTCATTAGGTGGGTGCGGCTTGGGCGTTTCCTTGGAAAAGCCGGTAATACCGTGGCAGGCAAAGCGGGCTGCTGCCAGAGCTTGTTTGTCTCCTGGCACCGTCATTCGCAGTCGGGCTAATCAGCCGCCCAGACTTCGTAGCCTTCAGAGCGCTCAAACATGGTTCGGGGCATGATCCCTTCACCGAGAATCCACAGTATTTCCCCATCGTCGGTTACCGTATCGACGACCCCGGCCCGGAAAAGTTGACCACTCTTGTATATCTCCACGGACTCGCCCTGGACAGCGGTCCAGTCATGTTGGATGTCATGCTTCACGGTGCTCAATCTTTCTTGCTTATGTGCCCCTGCGGTACCGGGCCGCCGGTCTTCTGAACCGCCAGCGAATCCGCTGAAGACGCGGTAGCAGCACGGACAGTCCTCGGTGCTGCGACCGGGGACTGGGGACTGCTAACTCTGCCCTGCCACTTGTGTCACGAGCTGTGAAGAAGTGTCGACGGAGGAAATTTGGGCTGTTATCTGCTCAGTAACCTCATCGATTGCCACGTTTCCGTCGACTGTCAGTAGAACGCCGCGGGCACGGTACAGGTCGATGAGCTGTTCGGTTTGTTGGTGGTAGAGATCCAGCCGGTGTCGGATCACAGTCTCCGTATCGTCGCTACGGCGTGTTGTTTTTGCGCGCTCGAGCAGACGCGTCACAAGGTCTGCGTCATCGACGGTCAGCAGGAGCGCAGCGTCCAAAGTCAGGTTGTTGAATGACAGCATGTCATCGAGTTCTGCCACCTGCGTGGTGGTGCGAGGATATCCGTCGAGTAGGAATCCATCGAGGGCGTCGGGTTGTCTCAATCGCTGGCGCACCATCTGGTTGGTGAGATCATCGGGGACAAGGTCTCCCTTATCTATGTAGTTTTTGCAGTTCACTCCAAGTGGAGTCAGCTGGGCAATGTTCTGCCGGAATATGTCCCCGGTGGAGATGGCCGGAATCCCAAGCTGCTGAGAAATACGTTCAGCTTGCGTGCCTTTTCCTGAGCCGGGAGGCCCAACAATTATCATTCTCATGGTTGCGAAACCCTTCGTTAGACCGGCATGAGGTGGCTGGAGCTGTTGGACTTCCCGTGGCGTGAATGCATTTGCCCGAGCCGCCGCTAATACTTATGAGGCCCCACGTGGTGATGAATCTTCCCCGCTAATATGCGGGGACGGACACCTCTATCGCTGCGATACAAAATTGGGTTGCGATTCGTGTGCCTGGTGTCCTGCATGTTCCTCTTGCATCGCTGGTGGCGTTTGAGACCTGTGGAGGCTTGCCGCGATCTGCTGCATGATCGTGGGGTCGGAGAGGGTGGTGGCGTCGCCCGGATCGCGCCCTTCCGCGACGTCCTTGAGCAGGCGGCGCATGATCTTGCCGGAGCGCGTCTTGGGCAGTTCAGGTACCACCAGGATGGCCTTCGGCTTCGCGATGGGCCCGATTTCCTTGCCCACGTGGTTGCGGAGTTCCTGGACAATGTCGTCACCGGAATCCACTGCGTCCCCGCGGAGGATGACGAACGCGACGACGGCCTGGCCTGTGGTTTCGTCCGCGGCACCAACAACAGCCGCCTCTGCAACGGCGGGGTGGGAGACCAGGGCGGACTCGATCTCAGTGGTGGAGAGCCGGTGCCCGGAGACGTTCATGACGTCATCCACCCGGCCCAGGAGCCAGACGTCCCCGTCCTCGTCCTTCTTCGCACCGTCACCGGCGAAGTACATGGTCTCGAACCGGGACCAGTAGGTGTCCTTGAAGCGTTCCGGGTCGCCCCAGATGCCGCGGAGCATGGCCGGCCAGGGCTCGCGAATCACTAGGAAGCCGCCGTGTCCGTTGGGCACGGATTCGCCCATCTCGTCGACGACGTCCACGGCGATGCCCGGCAGCGGGACCTGGGCCGAGCCCGGCTTGGTGGCGGTAACCCCGGGGAGCGGTGCGATCATCTGCGCGCCGGTCTCGGTCTGCCACCACGTGTCCACGATGGGGGTCTTGTCCCCGCCGATGACCTTCCGGTACCACATCCAGGCCTCGGGGTTGATGGATTCGCCCACAGAGCCAAGGACCCGAAGGGAGGACAGATCGTACTTGTCCGGGATCTCCCTGCCCCACTTCATGAACGTCCGGATCGCGGTGGGAGCGGTGTACAGGATGGAGACCTTGTACTTCTCCACGATTTCCCACCAGCGGCCCTGGTGCGGGGAGTCCGGCGTGCCCTCATACATCACCTGGGTGGCGCCGTTGATGAGCGGCGCATAGGCGACGTAGGAGTGGCCGGTGACCCATCCGACGTCGGCCGTGCACCAGTAGACGTCCGTCTCAGGGTGCAGGTCGAACACTGCCCGGTGGGTGTAGGCAGTCTGGGTGAGGTACCCGCCGGTGGTGTGGAGGATGCCCTTGGGCTTGCCGGTGGTGCCGGAGGTGTAAAGGATGAACAGGGGGTGCTCGGAATCGTGGCCCACGGCGGTGTGCTCGGCCGAGGCGGCCTCGACGGTGTCTGCCCACCAGTGGTCGCGGCCTTCGTGCCAGTCCACGTCCTGTCCGTTGCGCTTGACCACCACGACGTTCTGTACGGTGTGGCCCTCCTTGGCCAAGGCGTCATCGACGGCGGGCTTCAGGGCGCTCGGCTTGCCGCGCCGGTACGTGCCGTCCGCGGTGACTACCAGCTTGGCCTCGGCGTCATCGATCCGGGAACGCAGCGCGTCGGCGGAGAAGCCGCCAAACACCACCGAGTGCACGGCTCCGATCCGGGCGCAGGCCAGCAGGGTGATGACGGCCTCGGGGATCATCGGCAGGTACACCGCAACCCTGTCGCCCTTGGCAACTCCAAGGGATTCGAAGGCGTTGGCCGCCTTCTTCACTTCCTCCGTCAGCTGGGCGTATGTATACGTGCTGGTGTCCCCGGGCTCACCCTCGAAATGGATGGCCACCCGGTCGCCCAGGCCGTTCTCCACGTGCCGGTCCAGCGCGTTGTACGCAGCGTTGACCTCACCGCCCACGAACCACTTCGCGAACGGCGGGTTGGACCAGTCCAGCGCCTCATCGAAGTCCTTGCTCCAGGTGAGCAGCTCGCGGGCCTTCTTAGCCCAGAAAGCCGGCCGGTCGGCGTCGGCCTCGGTGTAGGCTTCAGCGCCTACCACTGCGTTGGCCGCGAATTTTTCTGATGGTGGGAAGCTGAGTTCCCTCCCGGAGCTGTTGATGGGAGGTGATTCCACGTTGCTTGGCATGTCTCTCCTTGGGTGTTCAGGTGATAGGAGGTAGGGCTGAAATCAGGTCTTACAGGCTTGTGGCGGCGAACATCAGTGACATTGTCAGTGCAGCGCCTGCCTCATAGGACCGTTCAAGAATGGTCTGCCGGTGCCAAGAGACCGGGTTCAAGCCGGGTGCTTTCTTTGCCAGCATCTTGGCCACGAGGCGGACCATGGGCAGAAGCCATGCGAGGACTGCCCCAGCAAAGAGAATGGCCAGGACCTGCGTGGCTGCATGGGTCCACAGCGGGCTGACGTCGGGGATTGAGGGAACATTCGTGGTCAGCGCGTGGCCATGATGGGGAGCAGGGTGAGCAGGCATGGTTGTGCGTTCGGCCTGGCCTGCGGAATGAGGAAGTGCGAGCATAAAGACCATTGAGGCGAGCATGGCTGCGTGGTACAGACAGCTTAGGCGCCCGGGACGGCTGTGGCATACAAGAGCGAACTCGTGCCGCGAAACGGCCTGCAGGAAGAACCAAAAGGAGGCTGTGCCGAACAGCAACAGCTGAGGCAGCAGCGGCAACCGTACGTCGTGCCAGACCATTCCGAGCATCCCTAGAGCCATGAGGGTATGCAACACATAGTTCAGCCGGGTGACCCATGAGTTGCCCCGGAATGCCTTGGCAAGGCAAAAAGCTGTGCCGGCTACGAGGATTAGGCTGACCGGAATATTAAGGAAAGGCGCCAGCACGGGAGTCTCCTTCTTTGGCACGGCAAATGAGGCAAGTTGGGGTGTTTGTAGACAGAACCAAGGACAGCGAAGTGGGGGGGGGGGGGGGGGGGGGCGGCCGGGCCCCGGCCCGGGACGCGCGGGGGGGGGGGGGTGGGGGCGG
>NZ_JBWJAR010000019.1:31712-89191 GCF_056389225.1 Pseudarthrobacter sp. rb
CCGGCCGCCGGTGAAACCGGCGGCCGGCCACGTGCCCTCAGGCTCTGGAGTCGAGTTCCGCCTCGGCCTGCTCGATTGCGGCGAATTCTTCCTCCGGCGCCTGTGCAACCAGCCGGTGGCGGCTGTAGAAGGCGAAGTAGGCGATCATGACCGCGTAGGCGGCCACAGCGTAGAGAACCACTGACGGGTCGACGACGAATCCTGCGGTCAGGGCAGCAATGGCGAGGACGAGCGCGGTGCCGGACGTGAAGATTCCTCCAGGGGTACGGTACGGCCGGTCCAGCTTGGGTTCCCGGACCCGAAGGATGATGTGCGAGAGCATCATCAGGATGTAGGAAATCGTGGCTCCGAAGACGGAGATCAGGATCAGCAGGTCGCCGGATCCGGTCATGGAGAGCACGAAGCCGATGATTCCGGGGACGATCAGTGCCAGAAAGGGAACCTTCCGGCCATTCGTCAGCGACAGTACCCGCGGGAGGTAGCCTGCCCGGGATAGGGCGAACGTCTGCCGGGAGTAGGCGAAGGTGATGGCAAAGAAGCTCGATACCAGCCCGACAAGCCCGATGACGTTGACGAACCAGCTCAGGGCCGTGGCTCCAGTACCAATCAGGGGCGATTCCAGAGCGTCGATGAGCGGGTTTCCGGATTCCTGGAGGGCAGCTGAGCCGGCGCCGCCGGGTCCCAGCATCAGGAGTGCTGCAGCCAGGACGGTCAGGATTACCACTCCCCCGATGAGCCCCTTCGGAACATCGCGTACCGGGTTCCGGGCCTCCTCTGCTGCCAAAGGTACTCCCTCCACTGCAAGGAAAAACCACATCGCATAAGGCAGGGCTGCCCAGATCCCTACGATGCCGAACGGCAGGAAGGCGCTGGCACCAAAAGCATCTGTCGGCTCAATGTTGAGGAGGTTGCTTGCGTCGAAATACGGGAGCATTCCGACAGTCCATGCGACCAGGCCGATTACCGCGACTACCGCGATGCCAAACATGAGCTTCAGGACTTGCTTGACGCCGTACAGGTGGAGTCCGATAAAGGCGGCGTAGAAGACAAAGTAGACGAGCGGACCGCTGATGCCGAGCAGCGACTCCAGGTAGGCGCCGATGAACGTGACGACTGCAGCGGGGGCAAGAACAAATTCCAGCAGGATGGCCGTACCGGTGAGGAATCCTCCCCATGGACCCATGGCGCGGCGGGCAAAGCCGTAGCCGCCGCCGGCTGTCGGGATGATGGAGGACATTTCTGCCAGAGCGAAACACATGGTGGTATACATGATTGCCATCAGTGCAGTGGCGATCACGAGGCCACCCCAGCCTGCCTGGGCCAAGCCGAAGTTCCATCCTGCGTACTGGCCGGCAATGACATAACCGACACCGAGTCCGACCAGCAGCACGGGGCCGGCGGTGCCCCGGCGCAACTGCCGGTGTTTCATATAGTCTTCGCTGACGTTCTGGTACTCAACTCCGCGCGTTGCATGTCGGGTCGCGGGCTGCATTGGGGGTGCTGCCTGGTTTTCTTTTGACATCGTTGTTCTCCTGGGTCATCGGCCCAGCATGGCTCGATGGTTCAGATCACGTCATCGTGAAGTGAGGGGGCGGAGCTTGTTGCCTGGGCCTGGGTGTGGTGCGAAAGGGTGCCAGCGGGCCGGACGTCATCGGGGGCCTGGGAGAGTGGGGACGCCCTCCCCAGTCCGGTCAGGACGGCGAGCATGGGGGTAGACACCTGGAAAGTGTGAACTGGAGGATTTGCTCTTTGGAATGAGGCCGGAAGCGCCGTCGCAGGTAGGCGTTCGGCGCTCCCGGGCCTCAATTAACGACTGTCAGTCTGTGGAGCAGCAGTGCGAGGAATTGTGTGCTGGTGCGGCGGGACGTGGCAGGTCCAGGGTCGGGTTCTGATCGAAGAAGCCGTGTGGCTGAAGGATGAACCCGACGTGCTGGCGCGGCATGACTGGCCAGTCCTCCAGTCGGACCACGTGGTGCATGCCGAACGTGTACCAGACCACCAGATCCTGGTCAGCGATATTGCGGTTGGCCGCTGTCCAGGCCGGCAGGCCATCCCCGCCCATGCTTTGGTTGGGGTATTCGCCTGCGGGGAAACGCTCTGTCCGATCGTACGCGGTGACCCAGAGGTTGTTGCGGGCGAACTGTGCACGCTGGCTCACGAAGGAGTCCTCATGGGCGGCCAGGGTGATAGCGTCCGTGGGCATGAGCCGGTACGCCACCGGTTCATCGACGAGGTTCCGGCTGTCGTGGTTGACGACCTTCCAGAAACGGTGCTTGGAACTATCGGCCTTGCGGATGGCTTCCTGTTCTGTCCCCAGAAGCCGGTCCACGGTGTAGAAGCCGCTGAGGGTGGGGTTGTCGGCGGGGATCTCGGTGTCCACTTCGTAGACGGCGTTCTGCGGGCCGTCGAGTTCAAAGTCCATGCGGACGTTGAAAATGTGCTGGTGGATCGGGGCGTAGAGGCCGTCATTGTTCAGTGTCTGGCCGTACTTGTTCTTTTGCCCTGCCTTTTGGCCGGCCGTTGAGAGAATGCCGGTGGCCTTGACCAAAAACTCGATGGTGCCATCGAGGTACAGGTGCCAGTAGAAGCCGTACTCGTAGTTGGCCACCGTGGCGATAAATGAGATGACCAGCTTGCGGGAGCGGCGGACCTCGGCGGAGTTATTCCGGAAGTCGAAGTGCTTCCACATGATGCTGTCGTCTTCTTCGTGCATGCAGACAGCGTTCTTGATGGTCATGGGGTTTCCGTGGCTGTCGGAAACAATGCCGTCGAAGTACTGGATTTCTCCCAGGCAGTCGCAGCCAAGTTTCAGCGAGTTCGCCATAACGCCGATGTTGTACTCGCCGGCGTCGAAGGCGTTCTTCTTGGACTGCACCGGCGAGGGGTCACCGTAGGGAACCACCATTTCAACGAGGGATGCCCTGTTGATGACAGAGCGGTCCCCGCCCTTGTCCCGGAACTTCATCTGGTGAAGAACGAGGCCTTCCCTTGGGGTGAAGCCCACCCGGAACGACCAGTTGGCCCACTGGACGTGGTTTCCGGTGACTTTGAATGAAGGGCCCTCCGGCTGGGAGATCTCTATGGGCTTGATGTCGGTGCGGGCTGGCCCGACGTGCTGGGGAAGATAGTTGCCGGTGGCTTTGGGGACTTCGACGAAGCCGTTGTCCTCGATCTCCACAACATCTCCTGAGTTGAGGTCGTAGATGATCACGAGGTTCTCTGCGGGGTGGGCATAGGGGTTGTCATCACGGTCGAGCCTGGTGAAGACGAGGCAGCGCATCAGCCGCCGGCCCTCGGCATCAGTGCCGAAGTACCCTGCAGACCACGGCTCAATACAGACCAGGTCAAGGTCGGTCATGCCGCGGGCGGCGAGGACCTCAACGACGCGGGGGTCCTTCTTGCAGTTGACTTCGCACTCTTCGAACTCGTCCAGCATGATCGGCGGCTGCATGCCGCGGTCGAGTTCGGTCCACTGGGCAACGATGTTTGACTCAAGGTCGACCACGGCTTCATAGGCCAGTCCGGTTGCCCGGTTGATGAGCACTGAATCTGCTTCCCGGCCGGGGATAACACCGCTTCGCAGTGTTTCTTTGGCCGGTTCGCGAAGTTCAACGCTGACGAAGCGGAATGTGTCGGCAGCAGCGGGGCCTTCCTTCAGAGTGGACACCGCTTGGGAGATTTCATCCCGGGAAAGCGGATCCAACGGATGGGCTGCCCCGACGACGGTCTGGGTTTCACTGTTCAGGGTCATGTCATTCTCCTTGCTAAATTCCGGACCGATGGTCCGCGGGGTTGGGGGCCGCACGTGTCGTGTCATCCGCTTTCTGTCAGCGGTGTCAAACGGGCCAGTCCATGAGGGTTGAGCGGATGAGGAAACGTACTCCGTCGGGTGATTCCAGGGAAAACCCGCTCCCTCTGCCCTGCACTACGTCAACTGTCAGATGCGTGTGGCTCCAGTAGGCGAACTGCTCGCGGGACATCCAAAAGTCCACTGGCTGGGATACTCTGTCACGGTCGCTTTCATCGTCGGCGCCAATGTCGAACTGTCCGAGCAGAACGTCGGCAGCTCCGGTCCGAAAGTCCCCTGCGGGGTAGCACATGGGTGCCGATCCATCGCAGCAGCCGCCGGATTGGTGGAACATCAGCGGACCATGCCTGGACCAAAGATCCCTGAGTAGGACGACGGCAGCGGGAGTCAAAGCCACTCTTGAAAAATTCTCGCCGGGCAGCGTAACTGCGGCGTCGAGTCTTGAAATGATCATGGGAGTCCTTTCGGGCTGCCATAGCGGGTCCTTCGGGGTTTGAGTTCGCCAGGAAGGGCCTGGATACTCACTTCGCCGCCCTCGGGGAAGTGAACTCCTTGGGCAGCGGATGTGTGCGTTCCCACTGCATCCGGCGATCGTGGATGAGCTTGACGTTCTTCACTTGAACTCACCTCCCTTGGGGAGGGGCTCGAGTGGGATCCGATGATTTTGTTGTCAGACCCCACTCATGTCCCTGGATGCGGCTTAGAAGAAGCCGAGTTTGTTTTCGTTGTAGCTGACCAGGAGGTTTTTGGTCTGCTGGTAGTGGTCCAGCATCATGGCGTGGTTTTCGCGTCCGATGCCGGAGGACTTGTAGCCGCCGAACGCAGCCCCGGCGGGGTAGGCGTGGTAGTTGTTGACCCAGACGCGGCCGGCCTGGATTTCGCGTCCTGCGCGGTAGGCGATGTTGCCGTTGCGGGACCAGACGCCAGCGCCCAGGCCGTAGAGGGTGTCGTTGGCGATGCCCATGGCGTCGTTGTAGTCGCTGAAGCGGGCAACGGAGACTACGGGGCCGAAGATTTCTTCCTGGAAGATCCGCATTTTGTTGTGGCCTTCGAAGACGGTGGGCTGGACGTAGTAGCCGCCAGCGAGATCACCGGGCAGTTCGGCCCGGCCGCCGCCGGTTAGGACCTTGGCGCCTTCCTGCTTTCCGATGTCGATGTAGGAGAGGATCTTTTCCAGCTGGTCGTTGGAGGCCTGGGCGCCGACCTGGGTTGCGGTGTCCAGCGGGTTGCCTTGGATGATCGCATTGGTGCGGGCCAGGGCATCGGCGATGAAGGATTCGTAGATGTCCTCCTGGACCAAGGCGCGGGACGGGCAGGTGCAGACCTCACCCTGGTTGAAGGCGAAGAGTGTGAAGCCTTCCAGTGCTTTGTCATAGAACGCGTCGTTGCTTTCGGCCACGTCGTTGAAGAAGATGTTGGGGCTCTTGCCACCGAGTTCCAGGGTTACCGGGATGAGGTTCTCGCTGGCGTACTGGCTGATCAGCCGACCCGTGGTGGTCTCGCCGGTGAAGGCAATCTTCCGGACGCGGGGGCTCGATGCCAGCGGCTTGCCGGCCTCGACGCCGAACCCGTTGACCACGTTCAGTACGCCGGCGGGCAGCAGGTCGCCGATGAGTTCCATCAGGACCAGGATGGACGTCGGCGTCTGCTCGGCAGGCTTGAGGACGACGGCGTTGCCGGCGGCGAGGGCCGGTGCGAGCTTCCAGACGGCCATCAGGATGGGGAAGTTCCAGGGGATGATCTGGCCGACGACGCCGAGGGGTTCGTGGTAGTGGTAGGCGGTGGTGTCGTCGTCGAGCTGGGAGAGCCGGCCTTCCTGGGCGCGGATGGCGGAGGCGAAGTAGCGGAAGTGGTCCGCGGCGAGCGGGAGGTCTGCGTTGAGGGTTTCGCGGACGGGCTTGCCGTTGTCCCACGTCTCGGCGACGGCGAGCATTTCCAGGTTCTCGTCGATGCGGTCCGCGATTTTGTTCAGGATGGCGGCGCGTTCAGCAACCGACGTCTTGCCCCAGGACGGTGCAACCTTGTGCGCAGCGTCAAGGGCCAGCTCGATGTCCTCGGCCGTGCCGCGGGCCACCTCGCAGAAGGCCTTGCCCGTGACCGGAGTGATGTTCTCGAAGTACTGGCCCTTCACGGGGGCCACCCACTCGCCGCCGATCCAGTTCTCGTAACGGTCCTTGAACGTGACCTTCGAGCCGTCGGTACCGGGCTGTGCATAAACAGTCATTCTTATTCTCCTGAATTTCTGGAATTCCTCATCCTCGAGGAACGTGGGCGGCTATTCGGGCAGACAAATATATTCCAAGACAATTAGGAATAGGGACAGGTACTTCCCTGACGGTCTTCCGAATAACACGTATTCGGGCGGTTCTAGCTGCACATCGTAGGAATGTGATCTGCGTCTCCGGATGGCGGCTACAAACAAAGGTACCCGCCTGCAAGTCGCAAGACGAGCGGTTTTACGAAAATTCATATGGGAAATTCGCCTGCAAATTCTCCCACTGCAGTTAACATGCCTGAAACATGCCGGAAACATACTCGAAATCTTGGTGAGCGCTCTGGATGGTGTGCTGCCAGGTGCTATGGTCGATCAACCTCGGGCTTATGCCTTACCGCCGCAGTGACGGGATGGATAGCCCCTCGTATTGAGAGTCAGAATGCCGTGTCTGTTCGCCGAAACCGCCTGATATCCGCTCAGTCACCCGTTGCCGGACTCAGCCGCAGGAACCTGCCGTTTATACCCGTCTTCGCCCAGGCAATAGCGGCGGTTGCTCCAGCCGGCGCGGTATCAGTCATACCTGCCTTGGTATTCGGCGCCTCAGGCGCCAGCCTGGTCATGTCATTCCTGATCGCTATGGCGGTGATGCTGCTGGTCTCATCCTGCCTGCGCCCGATGGCGCAGAGAATGGCCGCAGTCAGTGGCCTGTACAGCTATACAGCGAAGGGGCTTGGCCCCCGGGCGGCTATTACTGCAGGATGGTCCGCGATCTTCGGTTATGGACTCGTGGCCATGGCCAGTCTGCTGTCCGTCGGGACATACGGGGCGAACATATTGCGGAGCCTTTGGGGTTCGTCTGGTGACGCGACGCTGCTCATCACTCTGATCATCTTCGCGGCTGCTGCCTGTGCGGGCTTCTTCATGGTCCGCGGCATCCAGCTATCAGCGAAGGTGACCCTTCTGGTGGAGTGTGTGTCCATCCTGTTGCTGATCTCGTTGCTCACCGCATATTTTGTGCTGGCCCGGCCGCATGTGGACCTTGGTTCGCTCCTTACAGTGAATGGAACTCCCCTTTCGCTCTCCCTCGGGGTAGTCGTGGCGGTCAGCGCTTTTGTCGGTTTCGAAAGCTCCACCACCTTGGGGGGAGAAGCGCAGCGGCCCTTTATTAACATCCCGAGAACTATCCGGTGGACTCCGATAGTCACCGGCGCCTTGTACCTTCTTGCGGTAACGGGACAAGATATCGCCCTGAAGGATGCGCCAGATTTTATTGCCTCAAGCCCGACACCGCTTTCTGACATGTTCTACTTCAAAACTTCTGCCCTAATGGCGGTCATGCTCGATGTCGGAATAGCCGGATCCTTTTTTGCATGTACGGTTGCCTCCGTCAACGCGTTGGCGCGAACTCTTTTCTGCATGGGGCGGGAACGAGTTGCGCCTGCAATAGTCGGTCATACTCATCCGACGTTCAGAACGCCGTGGGGTGCGATTTTGGCGGCAATGCCCGTCATCACCGGTGTTCCCATCCTCATGGTTCTGTACGGCGTATCCCCCGAAAAAGGGCTCACGGACCTCTTCACCCTGGGCGCCTACGGTTATCTGGGCGCCTACGTTCTGGCCAGCGCCTCCCTGCCCCTTTTCCTTAGGCGGATTGGGGAAGGGACCTGGACATCCTGGGCTCTCGGAGGGGTAACGGTTGGCGCCGTAGCTTTCGTGGTCTGGAATGCAGTCGCAATGTCAGCTCAGGAGGGCAACGTCCAGGCTGTCGTTTACGGCTCCCTTGTCGCGCTCAGCGCCCTCTATGCCCAGTTTCTCCGATGGCGGTCCCCTGAAAGACTGGATGGGGTTGGAATCTACGATGAAACAAGGGAATCCGATCTTCACCATCTGGCTAACCCGCGACGGAAACCGTGAATCTCGGCCGATCCGAGCGCTTGCAATCAAGCGCAACAGTAAACTCGCTCCGGATACTGGAGACCATAGCCCGGCTAGGCCCCGGCACCACTGCAAAAACAATTACAGATGCATTATCAATGCCGCCCGCAACCGCTTATCGTCTGCTTAATGCACTCGTCGGCGACGAATATTTGGTGAGAACTGCCGACTTGCGCGGTTTTGCTTTGGGGCATGCAATTACCGGCTTCATTTCGGCAAGTGCGGTGCCAACAGTTCCGACATCTGCCCGGCTCCTCCTGGAGGAGTTCCGGAGCCAAACACGATTTGCCGTCCACCTTGTCCTGTTTCAAATGGCTTCCATAAAAATTGCAGATTCGGATCCTGACCATCCACTGCGTTCTGAAGCTGAGATGATGCGGTATCTTCACGCATCCGCGGCAGGCAAGCTGTTTCTTTCCCAGCTTGAAGATCTCTCCCATGTTCTTCCTGAAGGCCTGATCAAGAAACTGACGCCCAAAACGATCACGGACATCGACTTGTTGCAACGAGACCTCATACAGATTAGCGAGAGGGGATATGCGATTCAGATTGAAGAACTCGAAGAGGGACGCTGTTGTCTCGCAGTACCCATCGCCATAGTAGGTTCACCAGCAGGAGGCGCATTATGTCTTGGCGGTACCTCGGAACGACTGGATGCAATCCGGGACCACGTACCATCCGCCCAACAGGCCGCGACGCGGCTTGCTCCTCTCCTATTCTGACTCTGCCAGCGCTCCACCGGCCGTAACGGTTCACTCTCTACTGGAGTCTTCTGGACCCCTTGCTTCAGCGGCGGCGACAGGCTGCCCTGGTGAATCTCATGTCCCACAAACTACGGCCCGGCCGGATTGAATTAGCCGAGTTCATTGCCCTCGCGGGCAACACTGAGGGATTGCCCTGGAAGAGCTTCATGGGGCTCGGTGCGAGGAAGGTAGACGCTGGCAACGGGGGCCTGGCGGCAGCTGGGGAGAATACGCTCCTGAAATCCCCCGGACACACCGCTCGGGAGAATATCCAGCTTGAAGTGAGAGAAAGCGGTAGCAGGGGCGGCACTTTCCCGCCCTGCTGGGGACAGCCGGTAATGCCCTGTTCCTCTGCTTCGCGCTGCCCCTCTTCCCGCCGGCTGGAAGTCCTCCGGGAAACTAACAGCCGCGGTCCTGGATTCACACGGAAAGCCCGTCGCAACAACTATTTCTATTGACGCCAAGGTGAGACATGTGCCACTATCGAACCTGTAAGGCAGCTTTACAGCATTACATCCCGATTTCGCTCCCGGACGCATCCCTCTCTTGCGCACAACTAGGGCAGCTGCCTTGTTATCCCCCAAGCAACAGAAGAAAGTTACCCAACCATGAACACTAGCCCCGCCGCAGAATCCGACTCTGACAGTCCCGTCGCACTGGTCGAGAGTACCCGCGGAAACCTGGTTGAAAGCGTCCACTTCGGGTCCTACTCCGTCGTCGACAGTACGGGCAAGCCGCTGCTGGCAGGCGGGACGCCCGCCAAGCCGATGTACGCACGGTCCTCTCTTAAGCCTTTGCAGTCGGTGGCAATGGTAAGGGCCGGGCTAGACCTACCGGACGATCTGCTGGCACTAAGTGCTGCCAGCCATTCCGGTGCAGGAAAGCATCAGGAAGGTGCGCAGCGCATTTTGGCGTTGCATGGCTTGGACCAGGCGGCATTGCGCAATGTTGTGGATCTTCCTTACGGTGTCGCTGAACGCGAAGCATGGCTTCGCGGAGGTGGTGTCGCCACACAGCTCGCACAAAACTGCTCCGGAAAACACGCGGCAATGCTCGCAACCTGCGTCATCAACGGATGGACTCTCGATGACTACCTGGCTCCCGAGCATCCGCTGCAAAAACATGTCGAAGCGACTCTCAACGAACTCACAGGGGAAAGTGCGGCCGCATCAACTGTTGACGGCTGTGGTACTCCATTGTTTGCCTACTCACTCAACGGCCTGGCCCGCTCATACGCGATGCTGGCTGCTGCTGCCACCGGCACGCCGGAATGGCGGGTGGTCACAGCGATGCGGAGCCATCCCGACATGGTCGCAGGCGAAGGCCGTGATGTAACACTCCTAACGCGTCTGGTCCCGGACTTGTTCGCCAAGGACGGGGCAGAAGCAGTCCAGCTGGTGGGACTGCGCCCGGGGGTCGGCATCGCAGTGAAGATCTCCGATGGCTACGACCGCGCGCGCCTCCCCATCACCCTTCGGCTTCTTGAAGCCATGGGCATCCCTTCAGAGCTCCTGCAGGAACTGCCGAACCCCGCAATCCTCGGCGGCGGCCGTGCCGTCGGTGAACTCCGGGCAACGGAATCCGTCATCAAGCAACTCCGCCCGATGGCAGCTGGATCCGCAAAATGATAACGACCCAAACTTCAGCGGCGCCCGTCCGGTCGGAACACGATCTGCTCGGGGACCGAGACGTCCCCGCCGCCGCCTACTGGGGCGTCCACACCCTCCGGGCCGTCGAAAACTTCCCCATCACCGGCCAGAAGCTCTCCTCCAACATGCACCTGGTCCGTGGCCTCGCAGCAGTGAAACTCGCCGCTGCCCGGACCAACCGCGAGCTAGGCCTGCTGGACGCGGAACGATCCGACGCCATCGAGCAGGCCTGCCAGGACATCCTGGACGGCCGGCTTGCCGACCAGTTCGTGGTCGACGTCATCCAGGGCGGTGCCGGGACGTCGTCGAACATGAACGCCAACGAGGTCATCGCCAACCGTGCCCTCGAAATTTTGGGCCACCCCAAAGGCGACTACGCCCGCCTGCACCCCAATGACCACGTCAACCTCAGCCAGTCCACCAACGACGTCTACCCCACAGCAGTAAAGCTGGGCACCATCTTTGCTGCACGGGAACTGCTTGACGCCCTGGCTGAACTTGAAGAAGCGTGCGCATCCAAGGCGCTCGAGTTCCGCACGGTGGTGAAAATGGGCCGCACCCAGCTCCAGGACGCCGTACCGATGACGCTCGGCCAGGAGTTCGGCAGCTACGCCATCACCATCGGCGAAGACCGGCTCCGCCTCGCCGAAGCCAATCTCCTCATCCACGAGATCAACCTCGGCGCCACAGCCATCGGCACGGGCCTGAATGCACCCGCGGGCTACGCAGAAGCGGCCTGCCGGCACCTCGCCGAAGTGACCGGCCTGCCGCTGGTGACCGCCCCGGACCTGATCGAAGCCACGCAGGACGTAGGCGCCTTCGTGCACCTGTCCGGGGTGCTGAAACGGGTTGCCGTGAAGCTCTCGAAGATCTGCAACGACCTCCGCCTGCTCTCGTCCGGCCCGCGCGCCGGTTTCGGCGAGATCAACCTGCCGGCCGTCCAGTCCGGCTCGTCCATCATGCCCGGCAAGATCAACCCGGTGATCCCGGAAGTGGTCAGCCAGGTGGCCTACGAAGTGATCGGCAATGACGTCACCATCACCATGGCGGCTGAAGCTGGACAGCTCCAGCTCAACGCCTTTGAACCGGTGATTGTCCACAGCCTTCACAAGAGCATCTCTCACCTGGAAGCAGCCTGCCGCACCCTCACCGCACGCTGCATCCGTGGCATCACCGCGAACACCGAGCACCTCCGCCTCACCGTGGAGCAGTCCATCGGCCTGGTCACCGCCCTGAATCCTCAGCTGGGCTACGCCACCGCAACCGCCATCGCCCAGGAAGCACTTGCCACCGGCAAGGGCGTGGCCGAGCTCGTCCTCGAACACGGGCTCCTCACCAGCACCCAACTGCAGGAACTCCTCAGCCCCGAACGCCTCGCCAACCTCAACAAACAGTCCCCAACTTCCATTTTGGAGCAACCATGACGCAAATCCCTTCTTCCCCCCGCAATGAGGCGGGAACGGAACCAGCAACGGAGAGTAGTCTCCACAAGGAGGACAAGGGTTACCACAAGAACCTAAAACCGCGGCAGATCCAGATGATCGCGATCGGCGGTGCGATCGGCACCGGCCTGTTCCTCGGCGCCGGCGGCCGGCTGAACGCCGCGGGCCCGTCCCTGGTCATCGCGTACGCGGTGTGCGGGTTCTTCGCGTTCCTGATCCTCCGCGCGCTGGGCGAACTCATCCTTCACCGCCCGTCCACGGGCTCATTCGTCTCCTACGCCCGCGAATTTTTTGGCGAAAAAGCCGCGTTCGTCACGGGCTGGTTTTACTGGATCAGCTGGGTCACCACCACCATCGTGGACATCACCGCCGCAGCCCTGTACATGAACTTCTTCGGCAACTACATCCCCTGGATGGCAGCAGTTCCGCAATGGGCCTGGGCACTGATCGCCCTCGTCGTGGTCCTGGCCCTGAACCTGATCTCGGTCAAGGTCTTCGGCGAACTCGAGTTCTGGTTCGCCCTGATCAAAGTCGCAGCCCTGGTCATCTTCCTGCTCGTGGGCACCTACTTCGTCATCTTCGGCACCCCCGTCGACGGCCAACAAGTCGGCCTCAGCCTCATCTCGGATAACGGCGGGATCTTCCCCAACGGCCTGCTGCCCATGATCATCCTCATGCAAGGCGTCATCTTCGCCTACGCCTCCATCGAACTCGTCGGCACCGCCGCCGGCGAAACCGAAAACCCCGAAAAAATCATGCCCAAAGCCATCAACGCCGTGGTCTTCCGCATCGCCGTGTTCTACGTCGGCTCAGTCATCCTGCTGGCCCTGCTGCTGCCCTACACCGCCTACGAGTCGGGTGTGAGCCCCTTCGTAACGTTCTTCGGCTCCATCGGCATCCAGGGCGTGGACGTCATCATGAACCTCGTCGTCCTCACCGCCGCCCTGTCCTCCCTAAACGCCGGCCTCTACTCCACCGGCCGGATCCTGCGCTCGATGTCCGTCAACGGCTCCGCCCCCAAGTTCGCGTCCCGCATGAACAAAGCAGGCGTCCCCTACGGCGGAATCCTCATAACGGCATCCATCGCGCTACTCGGCGTCCCGCTGAACTACCTCGTTCCCGCCCAGGCCTTTGAAATGGTGCTCAGCATTGCGGCTATCGGTACCATCGTGACCTGGTCCACTATCGTGATTTGCCAACTGAAGCTAAAACGGATGGCGGACCGGGGTCTGCTTACCCGGCCAGCCTTCCGAATGATCGGGGCACCCTACACGGGGTACCTGACGTTGCTTTTCCTAGCAGCAGTTCTGGTCATGGTCTTCACTGATTCCCCGGCAACTCTGGTGATCACAGTTCTTGCCAGCACCCTGATCACGGCCGGATGGTTCGCCTGCCGGTCCCGCATTCATGCGATTGCCCATGAAAGCCATCACAACCAGCTCGTGGAAACAGCGGCCGCAACCCCAGCAGGAAAAGACTCAAAGCAGTAGCAAGGTACTAATTCTGATCCAGCTTATTTGTTCATGGCAGCTGCCCGCAGGCCGAATAGCAGCGGGCAGCTGCCGAAAGCCGCCGTGCTCAAAAAACCAGTCGACATACAAAAAGCACGCAGCGCACGCATCCCGTCCCCAGAAGAAAAGCCTCCTCTCGAGGAGACCATCTACCTAGGAGCAAAACGCCGTTGATCACAACACTCGATAGCGGTCGCTACTTTCACGTCTCCGGAGAGACCAGCGATGAAATTCAACAGGATCTGGACAAGGCCGTCCAACGGGCCGAAGGCTACGCCCAGCGGGAAGGATGGCAAGGAGTCCTCGTCAGCCGCCACCAACCGAACCTCTACACCGTTGCCGTAAGCGCGGAGGTGCCTTACGGCCTGACAAGAGAACGAAACGCTGAAATATCCCCTGGCACCTCAGGATCCCGTTCGGCGGTGTAGTTGTCAGGGGGTCCGGCATCCGGCTGGCAGCGTTTGTGGCGGCGGACCAAAGTCAAGTACCTGTGTGCGCTTCGATGGTGACCAGGATGCATGGCAGTCAGGCTCTTTGTCTGGCTCCGAGCGTGCCCCTGGTAGAGGTTCGCGTGAGTGAGGTCCTGTAAGGCTGCCCGACAGCTAAGCTGGTACGACAAAAGCCAAAGGGAAAGGCAGGAACCATGGGCGGGGAACCCGACCGTCAGGCTGCAGATTATCGTCCCGTGGTACGGGTATCAGCGGCTGAAGCTGTCTTGCGTGTCATTCGGAAGGACATTGAGTCAGGCCTTTACGAGGTTGGCGGGCGCTTGCCCTCTGAAGCGAGGTTGGCTGAGCGTTACGGTGTGAGCCGACCGGTCGTGCGCGAGGCCCTGCTCGCATGCGCAACATTGGGACTGACCGAAACTAAAACCGGTCGCGGCACTTTTGTCATTGCCGCTCAGCCGGACACGGCCCTTCGTCTCGGGCAGTACTCGACCCAAGAACTGTTTGAAGCACGACCTCACATCGAAGTCCCTGCTGCCGCCCTGGCAGCCGAACGCCGCACCGATGACGATCTTCTAATCCTTCGAAACACTCTAGCGGCTATGACAGCCCTAACCCGGACCCCGGGCGGAGGTGACAGCAAAGAGTGGGTGGCCTTGGATGCTGCTTTCCACACCGCAATCGCGAGAGCCGGACGGAACAAGGTATTTGAGAAGATGCTAGGAGAGATCAGGGACGCCATGGCACAACAGTCGGAGATCCTTTTCATCCTTAGCCCCCGCCAGCACGTGTCCGATCAGGAACATGCTCTGATCTTCGACGCAATCGCGAACCGCGACCCCGCGGCAGCACGGGAATACATGACCAAACATCTCGATGCCGTAGCCGAAGCTGTCACTACTGTCACCGACCAAGTAACCAAGACATAAAACCTGGTTCTCCTGCCCATGCCGAAACTCTCGGCAACAGTTTTGCAGGACATTCGGACCAGGTCCGCCTGCTCGTCCCCCGCCGGCGCGAGAATTTTCCCTATCGTCGACAGACTCGTCATGTCAGCGGAAACTACACCCCAACCTGACGTCAGGCTGCTGCGGCAAAAGCCGTCAGAATAGGGCCCAATTTTTCCTTTGCTGACAAGGACTCGGGGAAGTCATGGACCCCAACGTGACATCGTTGAACCCGGCAAGCACCCCCAGCAGTACTGTTGTCTGCTCTGGCAATAGCGGCCTGCCTGTTCGTAAGGAGTCAGCGCCCCTGTTTCCGGATACGCCAGGTCCCTGCCCCTTACTCATCGAGGGAAAGGTGGCCAAGATCAAGTTCGTCCGAATCCGAATAGGCTTGTGGCAAAAGGTGGGTCGCGACCGTCAGAGAGACGCGTCCTACCCGCAAGTCTGGTTGAAGTCGATCATTGATACGCGACTCAATCCGGGTGAGCATTTCGTTCCACAGGCGTCGCAGAAGTGCATCTCGATCTTGCGCGTCCGAGTCGAAGGTCTCGACAAGAAAGTCGGCAACGCGATCCGGGTCCCTCCCAAGAGTCTGTCCCAGATCTCCTGGTGGTACGTCCGGCAACCAGTCCGGATCGACCAGGAAGATCACGGTGACGGAGGCGTCGTGCTCGGCGGAATACTCCTCGTCGGGCAAGACCCTGATCATGTTGACGGCATCATCGAAGATTCGGCGGAGGGACTGGTGCCTTCCATTTGCAATTTTTTGGAGCGGCCTCAGGGCGGTGACCAGATCATCGGGAAGCGCTGGCCGAGAGAAGGGGCGTCCCAGTAGGTAGGCTAGCCTACGTCGCTCAGACTCCTGCGGCATGCTCACCACCTCGGCATTGGCAGCTACGCTGCGGTCCACCGACGTCGCTTGACCAACGTCCGCAAAGGCCCATTCAGCCACCCATGGCACCGGCACGTACTTGGGTTGAGCAAGACTACTCGCAGTTCTTTGCTGGTTCCCTTCAATCCGCACAATCGGCGCTACCAGAACAAGGGCATCCCCACCTATCGTGCGACGCTCTTGAAGGTCACACGTTTGCGTCAAGAGCATGACCAATCCTGTTGCCGTACGAGCAGGTATGACTGCTGATTTGGAAGGTCCGACGCTCTTTGCGGGCAGCGCATCAACAACTTCCCTCGCAACCGGGTGAACTGCATGCATCGTCGATGCAAGGAACGGAAGAGTGGGGACGCGAAGCACAGCACCCTGCAATAACTTAGCAACGGCGGAAGCGACCGCGCCAAGATCAGCGTCAATATCAGCCAATTGCTAGCTCTCGTCACCTTCGTCAACGATGAGGACAGCAACAGACTCGTCAAGGCCTCCTGTTTGAGTAGGCACGTCAACGGCAGGACTGTAAGCGAGTAGTTCCCGAGGGGTTACCACGGGCCGCGACCTCTTGTACTGCTGTCGAATGTGAGAGCTAATGGTGCTCAGGCGGGTCGTGCCGTCGGCAGCCGGACTAAGAAGATACGAGCGCGCATCTGCTGGTCCAATCCCCCGAAGTTCTTGAATGAGGGCGTTGTAAAGAGCCGTGATTCTCTTTGCGTTATCTCCGTTGACGATCGCACCGCTAATCCAGTTATGGATGGTTCGGCGGCTTACTCCGAGGACCTGGGCGATCTGGCCCCAGTCCAAGCCGGACCGCTGCTGAATGCTGCGGAGCGATTCCGAGAAATTTCGATGCCGTGTGTCTGTCGCCAGTCGGTAGCCAGTCCCTGGCGAGACTAGGCTTTCGACAGACATTTCCCTAATGTCACTAACGGGAATAGAAGTCACTTCGAAATTGTCGAAAGGCGCCGGTAGCTGAGGGAGGCTGTACCCCGTAACCGGAGTTGCGTTTACTCTCTCATCTAGCTGCATGGTCATGACTCGACTCCCGCCTCAACGCCATAAGTGGTTCTGAATTCATCGGTTACAGCCCAATAGAACACTTGATAGGCACGCTTGGCCAAAAGGCGCGCCCTCTCGATCACCTCGTCAACAACGAATCGAAGACTTTCTTGGTTAGAGGAGTCAATGTCCAGGATCCAGGACGGGCCATCCACGGGGGAAATGTTGGGGTCAAATTTGGCATTGGCAGGCAACAGAAGGCTGCGCACCAGAACCTGTGAGTTGGTCGAAACATCATTCAGGCCGACTTGGGTGGATTGGTGATCCACGAGGATGTCATCTTCTACTTCCGACAACATTCCCAAGAGGGATGGGTGAACTAATTTTCGTAGACCTTGGGGGTTGAGAATGCGGTCGGTGTACCGGACACCGACCCTCGTCACTTTCGGCGGCTTGCGGACTTGGGCGACAGCTTCCAACACCGCTGAAGTCCTCTCTAAGAGGTCGTCACGATCGAAATAGGCCCTTGTTTCGAGTGTGACTGCGTCTTGTGCCACGGTGACTTTCCAGTAGCCATCCACATCTTCAAAGGTTCGGAAAGTTTCAACCGGTAGATTCGCGGGGCCACCGAATACCGATAGCTGCGCCCCTTGAACGGTTCCCCGAATCGGGTAATTCGGATCGAGAAGGGCCGCCAACTTTCGCTCGTTGTCGTCGTCGACAAGCTCTGGGACTTGAGCGAAACGTATTTGGCACATCGCTTGGACCAAGGGGGCTTTCAAGAGCATCAGTTGGGGCGCTTCGCTTGTGAACGAAAATGTCACGTGTTCTCCTGTTTGCGGTAGGTTCACACTGTACTTCACACCATGCCGGTGTTCAATCCCCAAGCAGGGTTCCCACCCCAAGGCCAACCGTCAATGTCCGCTGCCCACAGCCGGGGACAATCCTGATGGGTTATCCACCGCTACTGCTGCTGAGGGAGCTTTCCCGGTGGCTCCCGAGTTCCAGCCGTGGATAACCCGGATTGACCCCAACTGTGGACAGTCCGCGTGGTCACCTAGGGTGTTGCAACGGGCCGGTTTAGAACAGCCCGGGGGGTGGTTCTTCGCAGGGTAGTGGGGAGAGTTTGGCGCGGTGGCCGTCGTCCGGGGTGCAGCCTTTGAAGGGCCCGTCGGTTGAGAGCAGGACGGACATGTGGTGGTCTGCGTGGTCGCGCCACCACACGCTCATTCCTGTGGTGCCGTCCAGGCGCAGAAACTCCCAGGCGCGCCAGAGCGCTTCGAGACGGCTGATCGCTTCGGCGTGTTTCCACCATTGCGGGCACCAGGTCACGCCGCCCTGCACGTTGAGTTGCCGGCGGTAGCTGGTGGCCAGCTTGCCGCTGACGAATTCTGCCACGTTTGGGTAGAACAGCTCAGGCTCGTCCTCGTCGTTTCCGCCCTGATCTGTGGTTTCAGCTGGGGTGTCTTCCAGTTCGTCGTCCCACTCCCCCAGTCCTTCACTCATGAGGGGCACCTGCGGCGATCCACCGGTTCCCGGCCGCGGCTGCTGGCCTGTTGGCCGGGTCGTGTGCGGCGATGGAGGCGCGCACCGCGTCGGCCTGTGGTCCGCTCATCCAGGGCACCGTTTCGAGCAGTGCGGCGGGGGCGCCGGAGGCGAACATGATGGCGCGGCCACGGGGAAACGCGGCCAGGTCGGAGACGTCGAGGGTGCGTTCTTTGCGGTCGTCGTCGTGGCTGTAGGAGGTGCCTTGTTTGGAGCGGCTTCTGGTCATGTTGGAGTAGCGGTATTCGCCCACGAGCTGGGCGAGTTCGTTGAGGAATTCGGCTTCTGCGACGCCGCCGCCGTAGACCTTGATGTTGGAGGCGCTCCAGAGCTTGCGCATCCCGTCGCGGCCCCATACTTCAACGCCTTGGGACCAGGACTGGAGGATGGTCATCAGGACGATGCCGCGGGAACCGTAGTGGCTGTAGAGGTTCGGCAGTTCGCGCCAGCGGCAGACGTTGGCCGCTTCATCCAGAACACCGACCATGGGCGTGGCCAACCGGCCGCCGGGCGAATGTACGGCGAGTTCTTCGGCGGCTTCGACCGTAGCCACGGTCAGGGCCGTGACCAGCGGGCCGGCGGTACCTTTGCCTTCCTTGGACAGGCTGTACAGCGTGCCCTTGGAGCGGACGAATTCTGCCGGATCGAACTGGGGCCGCTCGTCCTTTTCACCCTGGGGCGTCACCCACCTCGCCACTTGGCGGTTGGTGAGGCAGGATGCCATCTGCAGTGCCGTGCCGTACACGCCGCCGCGTTGCTTCTCGGGGGCGTTGATGACGCCGCCGACGGCGTTGGAGGTCTGGGTGAAGCCGTGGGCTTTGAGGATGTCCACCGCTTCGTCGTCGGCGGGACGGGTCAACCAGGTGTGCACCTGCGTGATCGGCCGGCCGTCGAGGGCTGCGGCGAGCAGGAGCCCGGCAAGGAGATCCTGGCCGGCGGGATCGAAGTAGGCGTCCGTTTTGGCGTCCGGGCCGCGGGAGCCGGCTGCGAAGTGGTCGGCCAGGCGTGCCGCTTTCACTTCGTCCGTGACGTAGGACAGGGGGTTCCACCACCAAGAAGGTTCCTCGAGGGCGACGGACTGCGGGTCGAAGACCCAGACAGGGCCCTCGGCAGCGCGGACATCGCGGGTTCCGTCGACGATGTCCCGCTTGTTCGAGGTCACCAGCGCCGCTCCCGGGGCGGCAAGGATCGCCGGGATAGCCCGGGACGTCGTCTTGCCCGTCCTGGGTCCCCAGATGTCGATGTGCATGTCTTCCCAGGAGCCGTAGACCATCTGCCCGCCCACGACCGTCTTACCGACCGGGACACCGGGTGCGCCTTTCACTCCGAGACGTTCGGCGGTGGCCGTGGCCCCGCGCAGGCTCAGGGCGCGCAGGTCCTTAGCCTTTGCCATGTGCTGGGCTGCGGCGTCCACACGGGAACGCTTGGACCGCTTGCGCAGCACCGCACGGACCACCAGAACGGCCAAAAGGATGATGAGGACGCCGAAGCCGATCAGTACCCAGGTGGCGGCCGCGGGCCACGTGACCTTCTGCGAGAGCAGGCCGAAGACCAGTTCAAACGGGTTCGCCGGCAGTGTCTGGCTGTCATTGGACAGCAGCGAGCCCAGGTGCACGGCTCCGGCCACCGAGCCGACACCGAGCACCACGGCGGTGATGAAGACCCAGAGCAGGATGGTTTCGCCATCCATTCGCGAGCGTTTGCCGCTGTTTGGCGCACCCATCAGTTGTCCCCTTCGCCGTTCCGGCTGATCGTCCAGCGCTTGTTCGTATCGTGCAGTTTTTCTTCGACGCTGGTCAGCTTAAGCGCGACCGGGATCCCTGGGCGGCCGCCGACTTTGAAGAGGAACTTGCCCAGGCCCGGGCGTACCCGTTTGCGGGATCCACCGACGTCGGTCCATGACCCCGGGTCAGCCCACGAGATGAGGCGGGCTTGCTCGGCCCGGGAGAGGGTGACGGCTTTGTTGAGTTTTTCCATTTCGGCTCCGGGGAGCGCGCCGCAAACGACCATGCCGGAGCGTTCGACGAATCCGCGGGCTTTCATCCGTTCGGATTCGGTTGGCAGGGCTTCCAGGTCGCTCATGGTGTGCGTGATCATGGCCTGACCGACGCCCTCGGTCCGGTTCAGGCGGGTCAGCGAGTCAACCCGGTCTACCATGCCTTCACCGGAGCGCAGGGCCCGCCACAGTTCGTCCATGACGACGAAGTAGTTCCGGCGCGGTTCCAGGCCGGCGTCAGCCAGGGTGTGGGCCACCTGGACGGTGGCGAACCCGGTTGACCAGCAGGCCAGCAGGCAGGCCGCTTGGATGTCCCTCTGCGTGTCCGAGATCCCTGACAGGTCGAAGACCACGGGTTTGGTCAGGTCCATCGGCTGATCGGTGGGCTGGGAGAACATGTCCGAGAACCGGCCCGAGCCGTCGAGGGAGTACAGCGACTGGCGCAGTTGGTCGGTCGCGTCGAGGTAACGGCTCATATCGCCGCGGTCCAGGGCGATCGCCCGCAGCTCGTCGGGTGCGTCTTTGATGACCTCGATCAGATCCCCGATCAGGGGAACGCGGTCCAGGCGCTCGTCCAGGATGTGCAGTGCCCGGTCAATCAGGGATTCCTCGTGCGCGCTGGGCTTGGCGTTCCGCACGATGGTGATCAGCGCCGTGATCATGTTCAGGCGCCGGTTGTGCGAGTCGGCCATCAGCTGTTCGGCCAGCTTCTCCGCCTTCACCGCTGCAGCGAGCAGCGGCGCGGCCGCGGACGGGTCGCCATCTGGATCATTCAGGGTCCGGTTCGCTTTGGCCCGGTGTTCCTCGGCCGAGGCGAGCAGCCTGACGGCGGCTCCCGTGGCTTCCCCCGGGTCCAGGACGTTCAAGTGGCCGCGTCCGGGACCCAGGCTGATGACCTGCCCGCCAAGGGCTTCGATCAGGTCAACGTAATCCGGCTTCAGGTCACCAAGGATCAACGGGTTGATGCCACGGCCTGCCAAGCCCAGGACGATGTGCCGGACCAGGGTGGACTTGCCGTAGTGCGGCAGGCCGAGGACAAACATGGAGGGGTTGTTGATCATTCCGTGCATAAACCAGCTGATCGGATCGGCGCCGAAGGGCGCTCCGGTGTCGGTGTGAACGCCGATCGGGACACCCAGGATCGGGGTGCCGGAGCCGCCCACGAACGGCCAGAGACCGCAGACCTGGACCGAGGTTCCGCGCCATTCGTCGGCTGCCGTGACGTAGACAGCTTCGCCCTGTCCGCGGCCGCGCCAGCCCCGCAGGCCCGGGCGGCGGGCGATCGCGGCCGCGAGCTTCGTGGCCGGGGCATGTGTGCGCTGGTGCTTGGTCTTGCTGCCGAACATCACATGGCCTCGCGGATCTCTTCGGGAACCTTCAAGTGCTTGGGCAGGACCAGCCCCAGCGGCAGGGACGCGGCAAAGGCAGAATCCTGTGAACCGTAAGCGCGCCGCAACAGCAGACGTGCCGACGGGCCGAGGTTTCCCTCCACGACGGCCACGGCGTCCTCAAGGTCACGGGCGGACAGCACCGTGGCCGTGACCACCATGCCGAAGTTGACCAGCCCGGCACCCTTGGCTTCCTCCGCTGCGGTGGCCTGCGCAGCGCGCGCATCGACCAGGGCGCGGGCGGTGGGCCGGTTGGTCGAGGAGGCCCGGGTCAGGGCGCTGGTCTGGTCCGACTCCACGATGGCGGCCGCGCGGCCGGCTTCGATCGGCCGGTACAGCAAGGTGACCCGTTTCCGGGCAATCTCCCCGTGCGGTGCCACCAGGCGGGCCAGCGCTGATGCCAGAATGTGGCCGCGGGGTGCGCCCGTCATTGACCAGGACACAGAGTGCCCCGAATCGTGGCGGTAGCCGTCCCAGTCGGCTTGATGGGCGGACGGTCCGACGTCGCCCCAGTCCAAATCAACGGGTGTGCCCTGATAGTGGGCTTCGTCGATTAGCCGGGCCGCTGCAGGGTCGTACGCGACCCGGACGACCTCACACAGTTCCTGAGCGTTCAACGGCGCGCACGCGCCGGCGCCGGTGGATTCCAGACGCTCGGTCAGGCTGGGAAGCCGTGACGCGAGATCCCTAGCGATCTCTTCTGCCGTGCGTCGCTTGCCGCCGGCCCGGGCAGCGGCGCTGAACGTCAGCGCGACCCAGGCACGGATCGTGGCCGATCCCTGCGGATAGGTCTCCAAGGCCTCCCGGAGCATGGCCTTGGCAATGGCCGGGGCATCGTCATGGATGTTCGATTCAACTTCCCGGCGCAGCCGCGCCCCGGAATCGGGTGCGGTTTCGACCGTGACGGATGCAGCCACGACAGCTGGCTCATTCGACAACGAGGCCAGCCAGCCGCCCCAGTTAGCCACCCAGGCATCAATCTGTTCAGGATCGACCAAGGACGCCCCGTCGGGCTGGGTGCCGAAGACAACGGTGTAGTGCGCGGTGGAAGGAAGGTGGAGCAGTGCGAACGGGCGGCCGTAGGAGTCCGTGAACTCGTACAGCTTGGAGCCGGCAGAGATTCCCGGCAGCTGGAACTCGCCCCAAGGCGTCAGTCCCAACGGACCGGAGCGGTAGATGTTGGCCTTCTTGCGCCGTGCTGAGCGGAACGCCATCCGGGCGAAGACCCGCTCCCCTAGAGACTTGTTGTGCTTGTCGGTCACCGAGACGGCGGCCAGCGCCAGCCCAAGAATGAACAGAGCAACGAGCCCGGCGAACCAGCCGCCGACAAAGAGACAGATCACCGTGATGATGAGGCCAACAAACAAACCGGCTGTTGCCAGTCCACCAAGGGTGCCGATGCCCGCTTTGCGCGGACGCCGCCAGTTGCCGTAGGTCGGTTCCCTGTATGTGTTCTCGATCGCTGCCATCTCAGGCACCCCCCGTGGATTCTTCGCTCATGTCTTTGATGGCACCGGAAGCGGCTTGGCCTGCTTCAACGCCCTTTTGTGCTGCCAGTACGGCGACACCGCCCGCGCCCGCGGCCACAGCGCCACCGCTGGCCGCTGCTCCGCTGCCTGCAGCAGCATTGCCGGTGCCGGTAGATGCTGCCGCGCCAGTGGCTCCGGCGCTCCGGGTACCTGTCTTCCCCGCTGTCCCGGACGTTCCTGCCGCTCCCTGGCTGCCAGTGCCCGAGGGGCCCTGCGATCCAGGGCTTTGACTCGAGGTGCTGCTGGTTGTCGTCGAGCTGGTGGGTGATCCGCCGCCGCGTCCGGCGCTGCCCATGCTGATCGCGCCCGAAGCCAGTGCCCCGACCGTCCCTGCTGCCAGACCGCCACCGCCGCCAGCGACAGCACCAACCATCGGGGTGACGAACCGCATGAGGGCCGGCATGGCGAACAAAGCAATGATCATCAGAGCCAGCCCGGTGACCGTTGCCAGGAGCGCGGAGCCGAAGTCCTTGCCGTCACCGGCGTTCCCGAAGATCTTGCTGCCGCTGAGCTGGAAGGCCGTCGCGTAGACAATGGCAGCCGCCGGCTTGTAGAGAATGAAAGCGATCAGCCAAGCTGTGCACTTCTGGAACCAACCCCTGCCGGCCTCCGTGTTGCTGAAAGCTGCAGCCGTAGGGAAGATCCCCGTCAGGATGACGAGCAGGCCGCCACGAACGATCATGAGCACGATCTGCATCACGGAGGCCAGAATCGCAATCAGCCCCAGGAGAATGATCATGATCGACCCGATCGGGCTGGTCGCCGAAAGCGCCAACAGTGCCGTGATGTTCTCGTTGAACGAGGTCCCGTTCGTGGAATTAGTGATGATCCAGGCTGAGAACTGATCCGCCGCGACCGTCAGCAGTCCCACTGCTGCCACACCGGCACCGGAGACGACTATCAAAGTCGCCAGCGAACGCACCAGATCCCGCAAGGGCGCACCCCTGCGCTCAATCGTCATCTTGGCTGCACCCACGAGGACAGACATCACAGCCAGGGAAGCCGTCCAGAAGTAGAGACTGTTCTGCAGGAACAACACCGGGTCACTCCCGGTAGACCCTCCCGGGGCTGCGGTTAGAGCGGGAGTTCCCACGTTCACCCAAAATGTCCCGAGTGTTTGGACTGTTTGTCCAACGGCATCGGCAATAGCTTTCGCCATGTTCTTGACGGCATCATTGGCGACATCTTCGATGGCCGCCCCTGCCTGGCAAAAGGGATTTATTGCATTCAAGCCGGAGCAGTCAGCCATTAGACACCGGCCCACTCAACGTAACCACTGAGGTCACTGAGCTGTCGCGCCCCAGTATCCCCTGTAGCCGGCACAACGAACTTCCAGTCGCCCTCGTACCACTGGAGCGGAACCGGAATGGAGACGAAAGTTCCGTTTGCACCCTTGAATGCGAGATCAATGACGGCTCGGTCAGCCTCATAAGAACGGAATGTGAAGCCGGCCAATTGGGCGGTCACGGAGTTTGGGGCGGCTGTGGGGGATGACTTCAGCACCGCATCTCGCTCCGGGCTTGGTACAGCCAACTGCTGATAAACGAGGTCCGCTTTTCCAGCTGCGGACAACGCAGTCATGTTTGCCGCTGCATACAATGCACCGGTTGGTGAGTGTGCGAAGCAGGAGCGGAGGCCGTTGGCTTCGGTCTTGCCGGGGCCGAACTGCGTGGGCGATGTTGGTGCGGCGATCTTGCCGACCAATTCCCATTTGGTGTCGGCGGGTGTAGTGGCCGGCTTGGCCTGGTCACCGGATGGCAGGCCGCACACGCTGGCCGCCGACGTCGCCGTAGGTTGGCCGCTGCTGGTGCTCGTGCTGGTGGTGCTCGGTTCAGGGGACGCCGTTCCGCCGCCTCTGGGAACCAGGGCCAGGATTACCCCGAGCGCGACAATGATCGCCACGACAACGGCCGAGATGATGAACTTAGGTTTGGTCAGCGGATTCTGGTCTTCGTTCACTGTCGGTTCAGTCATGGCTCGGCTCCTTAGACCAGGGCGCCTACGACGCCGCCTGCGGAGGCTGCCAGGATGCACCCGCCGAGGACCCATGCCAGACGGCCGGCATGCTCGCCGCCCTCGCCGCGTCGGTTGTTGATCATCATCGTTCCGGCTGTGATCAGGATGCCCGCCACGGCCAGGCCGAAGACGATCCATGCGACCCATTTGAGGATTGTCAGTAAGCCTTCAGAACCGGGAGGTGCCTCACCTGTGCCCGGGTTCGGTATCTCGGTGATGGCAAAGCTTGACCATTCCATGGCCTTGGAGAACAACATGAGTTTCTTCTTTCTACGTGGCCGGGAGTCCGGCGGTGGCCGTTGTTGCGATGTGCACCTGTTCAAGGGTGGTGCGGGCTTCTTTGGGAAGTTCCTCGATGGCGATCTCGTGGCCGTAGCGCCATCCGTCTACCCACGGGAAATGCCACATGTGGGGCACTCCCCCGCCGACGACGCGGGCGAAGTCGCGGATCTCTTTGGGGAGCCGTCCGGGAGCGTCAGCCATAACCATGAGGCCTGCGACGTGGATCCCGGGAAGAGATCCCGAGGCCCATTCCGTTGCTGCCAACCGTGCTGCGCGAAGGCCTGGGATATTGGACCGGGCAACTAGGACGATCACGGATCCGGCTGCCGTCAAAGGCCAGTGATGTTCGGCGGCCTTGGAGCTCTTGTCGAGGCGTGCAAGCGAGGTTTCGCCGGCGCCGCCGTGGACGCCGAGCCACCAAAAGCTCGGTTCCCTCCCCGCAACGTTCCTTCGGGGAAGCCGGTCCGCCTGGTCCGGCTGCGGCACACTCAGCTGTGGCCTCGTCGCCCCCGTAGGGATGAAAGGCGGCTCTTCCGGGATAGCTGGAACGGGTTCGTCGATAGTTTCTGCGCCGAGCGTCACCCAGCGATTCTTTGAGACCGGCATTTCACATCCCCTACTAATGTCCGCAAAGATCGTATCGGTACCATCCGACACGAAAGGCCAAAAGTGACCGCAAACAACAGCTTTAGTACCTTTCAGTCACTTCTAGTACATCACAGTACCAATTTGTGGTCTACGATGGCTCTATGCGGTGGGACGGACTGAGCGTGGACCCCAAGTACCTGGAAGCACTCTTCGCCAAGTACCCGGAGCGTCTTACGCCTCAGGACCTCGAAGAGATCTTCGGGTTGTCCCGAAACACCGTCTACCGCTGGCTCCAAACCGGAGTGATTCCTGCTTACCAAGTCGAGAAGACATGGTTGATCGCCAGAGATCAAGTCAAGGACTGGGTCTGGGAGAACCGGAACACGCTCAGGAAGGGCCAGACACCAGAAGTGAACGACGAGGACCAGACCTAGGGCGAAGCAGCTGACGAGCAGATGTGAGGGGGACACATGCAATCACGAACGAGCGCGCCTGCGCTGGTCGCCGGTGCCGTCCTTGCACCCGTCGGCTTGGTACTGTCCATCATCCTGTTCGGCGGGGGCTCCCAGGCCGCGGCCGACGTCTGCTCACCGACCGGATCCAGCGTCAGCGTTGACGCAACCCAACTGCCCAAAGTGGCTGTCGCCGGCTACGAGGGCGAACAGCTGAAGAACGCGGCCCTGATCATCAATGCAGGCAAAGCCCTTGGCCTGTCGGCCCGGGGGCAGACGATCGGCGTCATGACGGCCATGGGCGAATCCGGGCTCCGTGTCCTGGACTACGGAGACGGCCCGGGACCTGACTCCCGGGGACTGTTCCAGCAGCGCGACAACGGCGCGTGGGGAACCTACCCGGACCGCATGAACCCAACGGCATCAGCGACCAACTTCTTCACCGCCCTGCAGGAGATCAGCGGGTGGGAACAGCTCGAACCCACCACGGCCGCGCACCGGGTCCAGCGCAACGCCGACCCGTTCCACTACCAGCCCTACTGGGCGGCCGCCGTCGAGGTCGTCGCCGCCCTGGCCGACGTTCAGATCACCGATGCCGGGGGGGAAAGCTCCTGCGGGATCCCCGGCCAATCCGGCAAAGACGATGACCTGCCCTGGCGCACAGCCAAGATCTACGAGCCATCCCCGCTGGGAATGTACAACCGCGAATGCGTCGACTTCGCCCTCTGGCGTGTGAACCAGCAGCTGGGCAGCACCACCACCCCCTACAAGGTCCTGAACGGCACCTTCCGGCCTGACGGTGCCGTGCTGGGGTCTGCCCTTACCTGGAAAGACGGCTGGGACGCCAAGGGCTGGCCCACCGGTGGAACGCCACGTGTTGGCGCTGTCGTCTGGTACTCCCCCGGCACCGGGGGCGCCGACGGCACCTACGGCCACGTCGCCGTCGTCAAAGCCGTTAACGGTGACGGCAGCTTCCTGGAAGAGGGCTACAACGGCAACCCCGCCCCGAATGACCACACCTACTACACCCGAACCGTAGAGAACGGCACTCCCAGCGCCTTTCTCTACCTGCCCGGCAGCGACTCACCGGAGGAACCATGAAACGCGCCCTGACAGCCCTCGCGGCCCTGCTCGTGTGCACGGCCTGCGCGCCGGTATCCACCTCAACACCCGCAGAACCGTCACCCACCACTTCCACCACCAGCCCAGCCACGCTCAGCGCTGGCGGTAAGCCCCAAGCTCCCGGCGGCACAGCACCGGCCACCCTGGGCATTGCCTGGGACGAGGCAAGCAAAACAGCCGCGCTGGAAACGGCGACCAAGGCCATGACGCTGTATGCCCGTCCCACGGTCACGGACAAGCAATGGATCCAGGAGCTCGGGCAGCTGCTGACCGCCCAAGCAACCGCTGATTACCAATACGTTGACCCGGCCAACATCCCGGTCAGCAGGATCACCGGAACGGGCCAGCTCATGATCGATGAGAACAACGGTTTCGGCTGCCATGTCGTCTTTCCCACCGATGCCGGCGACTACGACGTGCAGCTGCTCCGCAGCGCAGCCGACAAGCCCTGGCAGGTCAACCGTTTCACACCCCCGAACGGCACAAAGTAAGGACAGATGATGGAAACTCAAGCGCTCGACTTCCCCAAGATCAACGCCGTTCTACGCACCAACGGAACCGGCGAAGTCACCATCAACGGAACCTCCCACGCTATCGAGGCCGCCGACGAAGCCGCCGTCCTTAGCGATGCATTACGAATCATCACCGAAACCGCGGCTCAGCTCGGCCGACCCGTCCGCGTCAGCACCACTGACCCGGACGGGCAGGGCCTCATCATCGTCTCCCCCGAAGGCGTCGTCAGCGAGGCCGCACCGATCAAGCCCACCCCGAAGCGGGAGCAGGACACCCTGCCCGTTACGGCAGCCCCTTCACTGGAAACGGCCAAGGCCACGACCACGGCCGCGCCTGCACCCACGCCTGTTTCGGTCCCCGATGCCTCTGCGGCCGAAGAAGTGCCGGCACAAGCTGCCGACGCCGCACCGTTGACCTTCAGCGCAGCCGTTACGGCCGCGCCCGCCGGGGCGCCCGCACGGGCTGCCACAGCAGCCGCTGTGGAGCCTGCCACCCGGCGCAGTCTCAAAGACACTTCGTTCCTCATTAGCGCGCCCGTGCTCCAGCCGGCCACGCGCGGCTGGCGGGGCGTTCTCAGCCGCTTGGGCTTCCGCATGGACCCCTCGGCCGAGGAGCTGGCCGAACGGGAAGACATCCGCACAGTGAGCCAGCACTGGCCCGGCCCCCGCACCGTAGCCGTCGTCAACCGCAAGGGCGGAGCGAACAAGACTCCCACCGTCGTGATGCTCAGTGCGATCCTGGCCCGCTACAGCGGCGCAGCGACCGTCGCCTGGGACAACAACGAATCACAGGGCACGCTCGGCTGGCGCACCGAAAAGGGCGGCCATGACAACAGCGTCCTGGATCTCATCGACTCATCAAAGGCGCTGCTCTCCCCCAGCGCCCAAGCAGCCGAGATCGCCCGGTTCGTCCACCACCAGACCTCGGACAAGTTCGACGTCCTGCGCTCAGACGAGAACGAGGAGGGCGACCACGAAGTGACCGCAGAGGAGGTGGACATCGCCCACCAGGTACTCACCCGCTACTACCGTCTGATCGTCATGGACTCCGGAAACACGGCCCGCGCCGCAAATTGGCGGCGAATGATCCACCACACTAACCAGCTCGTGGTCCCCGTGACAGCCATCGAAGACCGCGCCGAGGCCGCGCGCCTGACCCTCCAAACCCTGGAATCCCGCGGCGGCCACGACGCCGAGCTGGCCCGCAACGCCGTCGTCATCGTGTCCGAATCCACCGACGCCAAGCGCAGCATGAGCGGCGACGCCCTCAAACGCGCCAAGGACGAGGCCCGACGGATCGCTGACGGCTTCGCCCCCCATGTACGAGCCGTGGTCCGCATCCCCTACGACCCCGCACTGGTCAATGGCCCCATCCGCTACGACGCCCTCCAACCAGCTACCCAGCGCGCGTGGCTTGCCGCAACCGCCGCCGTCGCAAAAGGTTTCTAAGAGCGATGAAACCGACACGCCGTACTTTATGTCCAGTCCCCAGCGTTTCAGAAACTAACGTGAGGGGCATGGCAATTCAGAAACGCGCACGCGGAGGACGCCCTTCTAAAGGGGACCGTCATGTTCTGACTACCCGGCTCCCCGTTGCAGACGCAGAAAAGTTATTCGCTGTAGCAGATCACCAAGGGCAGTCGGCTAGTGAGTTCATCGCACATGCCGTTGCTGAAAAGCTCGCCGCCATCGACATGACATTCGTTGCCGGCCAGGGGGAACTGCCTATCGGCCGTATCGCCTCTTAAAAGAGGAAGGCCCGCACTAGGCGGGCCTTCTCGAAGCATTAAGTCCAGATCCAGTTCTTGGCGGGACACGATCTGAACTTTTACAACACCCACGCTGTGGGTGCCATTTGTGTTACCTCGAAAGGAACTACTGCACACCATGGTACCGGAACCGGTATCGGCGTCAACGCATGCCCTTATGGGTGTCGCGCCGTACGTGAAGCCAGAAGATGCATGGAGCCTTGCTCCGATGATTGCTGGCGCCCCTTCTTACCGATTTGGTCGTTGGATTGGCTCGCGGTTTCAGTACCCCCGGCCGAGCAACGCACCGAAAATCACTCGGGTACTGCCGGAACGTCCTGCGGCGGTAATGGTGCATGGCCCGGATGGCAGTGTTGCCACGCTGTGCCTGGACTTTGACACGTCCAAGGCCCTCAAGGGTGTGGTTGACGCGGACGCTGCCCGGGTGGGGCGGTTGTTGTCGGCGTGCGGGATGGTTTTTGTTGAGGACTTTTCCCCTAGTGGCGGCCGCCACCTGTACATCCCACTGCGGGACCGTATCGGCGCAGCTGAAGCCAGGGAACTGGTCGAAGCACTCGCACTGACGGCCAGGAGTCTGGACCCGAGTCCGCACCAAAACATCACGGATGGATGTATCCGCGTCCCTGGATCGGTGCACAAGGCTGGCGGGCACCAAACCCTAATCACTCCACTCTTCCAGGCCTACGACATCCTGCGGCGACGCAACCCAGCCTCTGCGCTGATGGAGCTTCGGTCCGCGCTGGCTCCGGAGCTAACCCGGAAGCGCGCACTCAAAGCCCGTGCAGCCAAGACTGTTGCCGGACAGCGAACCGGGATTCTGCCGGCACTACCGCTAAATGCTGGTAGTGAAGCGCCGCTGCGCAAGGTCGCCCGAACCGGTCTGTACGACACGGCCAGGTACAAGGGCCCATCCGAGGCTCGCATGGCTGTACTGAACCACTTCAGCGCCTGCGGCTGGTCCCTGCAAGACGTCGAGAACGAACTCACCGGCCAGTTCCCGGGGCTGGCCGCCCTATACGGAACCCCCCAACGCCAGGGGCGACTCCTGCCCTACGAGTGGACCAAAGCCCAGTCCCTCACTTCCAACCAAACCCTTCAGAAACGACACCCCCGTAAACACAGGAAAAAGAGTGCCCCTATTAACAACACAAGCCAAACTTTAACCACCGGGGGGGCAGCAAACCTTAGCAGCGCCGGTGTGCAGCAGCTCGTAAACGATCTGGAAAATGTCCTTTACGCAGTCCTCGATCACAGACTGCAAGCCAGAGGCCGGCAAGGCCTAAGCCTCCGCCTGCTCATTCGTGGGCTACTGGGCTACATGAGAGCCAAGGAAACTGATGTTCTTGATGTTGGATGTCGAACTCTTGCCGTGGCGATGGGAAAACACCACGTCACCATTGCGCGGCTTTTGCCCGTCCTGGTTGCTGCCTCCGATGGAATCCTGACTAAAGTCATGGACGCACGTCACAAAGCCGCCGACGTGTACCTCATCCAGCTCCCCGAGCAGTATCAACAACTAGCCCGCGAACTAGCTTGGCGAAAAGGAAAAATTCATGCCATTCGGCCTGTTTTTCGGGCACTCGGGGACGCTACAGCGCTGGTGTACGAAGCCATCGAACGCGGCCGCCACTCCCCCACAACTGCGGATCTCGTGCGGGCCACCGGTGTCAGCCGGAATGCATGCTCGGCCGCGTTGGCCGAGATGGAAGCGTTGGGTATGGTCCAACGCCAGGGATACGCGTGGAAGACCACCACAGTCAACTTACGCATGCTCGCGGCACGACTCGGCGTCATGGATGACTACCTTGATCAAATCAGCCGTAACCGGAATGAACGCGCTGCTTGGCACGCCTACCTAGACCGGTTTCGTACCCCCAAGGTCGAAGAGACTGACCTGTTTGATTTAGAACGGGACGAGTACTGGATACCACCCGACGATGCGGCAATTTGGCATGCAGCTTGAGGCCGGAATGACAGGAAAGACTTAGGACTGCATTACGGTGAAGGCCTGCAAGCAAGTCGAGGAGGATCTTCACGATCTCGAGCGTGAATCTCATTGGCTGGCACCCCCCAGGTCTATGCCTTATGGAAAGCGGCCTAAGACTCTTAGTTCTTGCCGCCTGTTGTGAACCCCGCCGTCGGACAAAGGAGCATGCGGAGAGAATCAATCTTGACGTATTTATTATTGTGGCGTTCTACTGTTGCTGGTGGGGCGGCTCTTCTGCGGAACTCTGTGCACTCTCAGACTTTGGGCCTTGGAAGTGTCTTCGGGTAGAAGGGCTGGCAACTCCCGAGTGTCCCCGGCTCAAACGAGTTGGCCCCAATGTTGGCGCTATGAAGATGTCATCGTCACGCAATAGCCCTTGAGTCTTGCGCCCCGGAGTACGGGCGTGTGCCCTCAGCCCTCTTGGGATTAGAGACATATGAAATAAATCCAGACGTATTTATCGCGTTCTCATGCGGTGGCCGCTAAAGGCGCGACCATGCAGTGCCGGTGGAAGTCCTTGAGGGCACTCTCCGGGCTCTTCTCTGGCGAGCAGCTGGTGCCCATGTGCCGCCAGGGATAGTTCTCCGTCGCCTCCCGGAGCCAGGCGTTGGATCTTGGGAACCGCCCCTCTTCCCCTATAGCTTTGCTTTTATGTAGCGACGCGCCGAGATAAATACGTCATGACGTAAAGATAGACGGATAGATTGATAGCCAGATGTCCAGTTTGAGATTGGGGCGGACGTGTAACGCTTCGGCACTAATAAATACGTCATGACATAAAGATAGATTGATTGACGGATTGATAGATGGGCAGACAGCCAGATTTATTAATTGCAATTGAGGTGACATGTGAAAGTAACTGCGATAGGGAATCGAAAGGGCGGAGTCGGTAAGACCTCTGTGACATTGGGTCTTGCCACCGGTCTGAAATTGATTGGCAAAAAAGTGCTGGTGATCGACCTGGATCCTCAGGCAAACGTCACCGAAGCACTTGAAGGTTCCGGTGAGTTCGACGTTTTCGACGTGTTGTATGGGGGAGATGCCGGCACTTTGGGTCAGGCCATCACCAAGACCTCTTGGCCTGGCATTGATCTCATCCCGAGCTCCGAATCGCTTGCGCGGCTGGAATCGGAAAGCATCATGACACCAGAGTTGCGGTTGAAGACCGCCGCCTGGGGCGCTGAGGAATTGATGGCATACGATCACATTCTTCTGGATCTTCCTCCCGCGTTGGGTCGTCTTACGCTCAATGGCCTTATTTGGGCTGATCGAGTCCTTGCCATAACGGAGCCTGCGGCCTTCTCGGTGAAAGGCGTCACCGAATTCCTGGAGACAGTGAAGAAAGTGCAGTCGTTACCGCACCTGAATCCGGCACTTGAGTTCCTAGGAATCATCATCAACAAGACCAGTTCGCCCCTGACAGGGGAGCATGCCTTCCAAATCGGCGAACTGGAGGCTGCCTATGGGCAAGACGTAAGGAGTCCTCACCTTCCGCTCAGGACCGCCATGCAGGACTCTGTCAGTTCGAGAGCCCCTCTTACAAAGCTCAACAGCAGGGGAGCTGTAATCATGACCGAAAAGTTCATCGAGCATGCTCGCTTTATCGATGGAGTCAACTGATGCCAGTAGAGAGAAAATCAGCGATCCGCAAGGCACCCGCTGCGGACGTAGTCGATGTTCTGACCTCCCGAAGCGACAGTAGGCAAGAGCTGCCTACGGAACCTTCGCGTGCGCAGTCACCTGACCCGCTAGAGGTTGCTCCTCGAGCATCGACAAACAGGCGGCCGGGACCGGGCCGTCCCCGAAGCAAACGTCGGATGGAACCCTTCTCCTCAAAGATCGAAATCGAACTCAGAGACGAGATGGATGACTATGTGGCCGAGCACGGACTTTCCATCATCGACTTCCTGGATGAGGCGGTCAGGGACCGCCTCAAAAAATAATTACGTCTTGACGTAATTACTGCTTGGATTATCTGCAGCCGGGCAACGTGCTGTTGGTCGCGGACCTGACCAGGCTAGGCCGTAGCACCGTTGACCTCGCGGACATCGTGACTCTGTTGGGCCAGCGGGGGATAGGGTTCCGATCCCTGGCTGAACCTTGGCTGGATACGACCAGTGCCCACGGCAAGCTCATCTTTGACATGTTCGCTTCCCTTGCGGAATACGAACGATCACGGCTATCGGAAAGAACGAAGGCTGGGCTGGCCGCGGCAAAAGCGCGAGGCCGGCTCGGCGGCCGCCCGCGGTCGATGACGCCAGGGAAACTGGAAACGGCCCGGCAACTGCGCAACGAAGGAAAGACTCTGAAGGAAACGGCTGAGCGGCTTAGCGTCAGCGTTTCATCATTGACGCGCGCTCTGCTGCGCCAGGACATTTAGGCCTGGTGTCAGCGACACCTGGCGTCTCCGCTGAGATGCCGCTCGTCCGTGGGCTGACATCCAGCGCTCCGGTTGTCTCTGGTTAATGCTCACGGCGGGAACCGGCGGTTATCGTCGTTTGCCCTGCCCCGGCAGTCCGCCACTGAGAACCTGCATCCGCCTGACCGGGTGATCAGTCTCTGGAGGGGCTTCCCGGATTTCGACGGCAGAGATCAGATCCCGGTACTTCTCCATTGCCCTGGTTTCCGGGAAGGCGTCGATCGCGGGCTTGAGGAACCCGATCACCTTGTCCAGTTGCTTGAGTAGCCCATCCTTACCAGCCTGGTCGCGTGCATGGCTGCGAGTCAGGTATTCCTCGGCCCGCTTACGCACAGACGCCAGGGTTGTTGCCTGCTCCCGGCTAAGTTCAGGTGGCACTCTGCGAAGTATTCGTCGGGCGTCCGAAGAGAACTGGGGGTTGACATGTTTGAGCTCTTGCCGGTGACGGTGCAGTTCCGACACCAGGTGGGCCCGCTGCCGAAGAAATTGAGTTTGAGTCAGCCCACCCATCTCGCTGAGCACTCGAAGCACTTCCACCGCATCCGCTAGCGACTCGATCTCGCTCCGGCGGTTGGAAAGGCCCGTCATCTACGCGCCTCCGCAAATCTGGGCGCCATGAACTCCATCTGCTCCATGACCAGCTTGATCGCCTCAGGTTGCTTGTCCGGCGGATACCCGAACCGGACCAGGAGGCGCTTGATTGAGGAGCGGAGCTTGGCCCTGACATCATCGCGCACCGTCCAGTCAGTGCGAACATCCCGGCGCATGACGGACACCAGCTCGCGGGCGATGTCTGCAAGTATGCCTTCCCCTTGAACCTCCACAGCCGACTCATTGGAGGCCACGGCGTCGTAGAAAGCCAGCTCGTCAGAGTTAAGCGGGGGAGCGAAGTGCGCCCCGCGGTTCCCTTCGGCGGCCACCTCACGGGCCAGCTTCACCAGCTCGGCAATAACCTCAGCCGACGTCAGCTGCTGGTTGGTGTACTTCCTCATCAACTCGGTGATGCGCTCCGAGAACGCCCGCTGGCGGATCACGTTGTTCCGCGTCGAAGCAGCAGACTCATCAGCGATGAGCTTCCGCAGTGCCTCGATCGCCAGCTGCGGATTGCTGGCCTTCTGGGTCTTGGCGATGAACTCCGGCGTCAGGTCATCCAGCGAAGGCTTCGGCATGCCGGCTGCCTCGTAGATGTCCAGTACTTCGCCGGAAGATGTTGCTGATGCGATCAGGTTACCGAGCAGCCGCTGAATCTCCTCTGGCACCGGCTCGCCGCTTGCCTGGCGGTCTGCGGCGTCGAACTTGGCCATGTACACCCGGGTCTCCTCGTAGACCTGAATCTCCGGCCGCAGTTCCGCCAGGGTCTCAGAGCCGGAACACAGCGCCCACGCCCGCGCCAGCTGGCCCGAGTGGCGGCGGTATTTGGAGGCCAGCGTCTCCTCGCCCTCAGCCGGACGGTTACCGGGTGTTTCAGGGCTCCGCAGATAGTTGGCTGCGCCGGTGGCAGCGCTGACGAAGGCCTTGGGGCCGCCCCGCATAAGTACAGATTTCCAGTCGTACCCGGCGAGCAGCCCGCGGAGCGTTTCCACCAGCGACACGGTCAGCCCGATGGCCTCATCGACGTTCCGGCCGACGGGCTTGTTGGCCTGGTCGTCCTTCGTGTACTCGCCCAAGGCCTTGGCCAGGTTCTCCGCCAGCGGGGCATAAGCCACGAGCAGACCGTCCTTCTTGCCGCGGAAGGTGCGGTTCACCCTTGCCAGCGTCTGCATCAGCAGCGCGCCCTTCAGCGGCCGGTCCAGGTACAGCGTGTGCAACGGGGGCGAGTCGTAGCCGGTGAGCATCATGTCCTTGACGATCACGATCTCCAGCTCATCGTCGACATCCTTGAGCCGTTCCTTCACCGTCGCATTGGCCGAGTCGCGGCGCACATGGTCGGACACCGGGGGAACATCGGTGGCGTCCCCGGAGTAGACGACTTTGATTTTGCCCTTCGAGAGATCGTCCGAGTGCCAGTGGGGCCGCAGTTCCACGATCGCCGTGTACAGCTTCGCGCAGATCTCCCGCGTCCCGCCGACGATCATGGCCTTGCCCGGCGCCTCGATGAACTTGCCCATTTGGGCGCGCCGGTTCTCCCAGTGCTCCACCAAGTCCTCGGCCAGCGCCGCTATGCGCTGCGGGGCACCATAAACAGCATTGACGACGGCGACGCTCGCCTCGAGGCGTGCCCGCTCCGTGTCGTCCAGTCCCAGGGTGGCCTCGTCGGCCGCCTGGTCCAGGATCTCCTCGGTGACCTCGGACGCCAGGCCCACCTTGATCAGCCGCGGCTCGAAGTACACCGGCACCGTGGCGCCGTCCTCCACTGCGCGGGATAGGTCGTAGATGTCGATGTACTCGCCGAACACCTCCCGGGTGTTCCGGTCATCAAAGGAAATGGGCGTGCCGGTAAACGCGATGAGAGTTGCGTGCGGCAGGGCGTCCCGCAGGTGCCGGGCGTACCCGTCGAGGTCGTCGTAGTGGGACCTGTGGGCCTCGTCCACGACGATAATGATGTTGCGGCGGTCGGACAGCAGCGGGTGCTCGGAGCCCGCGTCTTTCTCGGCCTTGCTGCGGCCGAACTTCTGCAGCGTGGTGAAGTAGATGCCGCCGGTCGTCCGGTTGCTAAGTTCCTCCCGCAGCTCGGAGCGCTTCCGGATCTGCCTGGGTGACTCCGCCAGGAGGAGACTCCGGTCGAAGCTTTCGAAAAGCTGGCCGTCGAGTTCGTTGCGGTCGGTGATCACGACGACCGTCGGGTTCTTCAGTTTGCGGTGCCGGGCGACCAGGTTGGCGTAGAGCTCCATCTCCATGGATTTGCCCGAGCCCTGGGTGTGCCAGACGACGCCGGCCTTGCCGTTACTTTCCACTGCCTGGACGGTGCTGCCCACGGCCTTGGTCACGGCAAAGTACTGGTGCGGCTTGGCGACGCGCTTCATGAGCCCGTCTGAGCATCCGTCAAAGGCGGTGAAATTGCGGGTCAGCTGAAGGAACCGCTCCTGGTTGTAGAGGCCGTTGAGAGCAGTCTCCAGTGCGGTGACAGCCACGCCGTTCTCCATGAAACCGGGAGCTACCGGCAGACCATCGTCGTCCACGTTCCAGGGCGAGAAGTGGTTCAGGGGAGTGAACGGAGTGCCGTACTTAGCCTGGATTCCGTCGGAGGCGAGCGTAAAGATACAGAATCTGAACGCCACGGGGAACTCGCGCAGGTACGTCTGCAGCTGGGCGTGCGCCGAGGCCACGTCGGCGGTGGCGCTGCCGGCTTTCTTCAGCTCGATGACGCTCACCGGCATGCCGTTGCAGTACAGCACGACGTCAAAGCGGCGCTTGTAGTCGCCCTGCACCAGGGTCACCTGGTTGACGGCGAGCCAGTCGTTCTGGTCGGGGTCCTGGCTCAGCAGGTGGATCGTTGGGTTGGCTTCGTTGCCATCCGAGTCGATGTAACTGAGGCGGTAGCCGTCTACGAGGTAGTTGTGGATGCGGTGGTTCTCGGCAATGGCGTCGTTGGATTTGGGCGAGGCAATCTCGGCGAGGGCCTGCTGCAGGTACTCGGCGGGAACGTTCGGGTTGAATTTCTGCAGCGCCGTGAACAGACGGGGACGGATCAGCAGTTCATCCCAGGTGTCCCGCTCGCCCGTGCCGGGGGCGATGTCCTGCCCGGACTTCGGCTGCCAGCCGAGCGGCTCGGCCAGGAGCTCAAGGGCGATGCCTTCCCACTCGGCTTCGGAAAAGGCTACGGCTGGTGCTGTTGTCACGGTGGTTCCCCCTGATGGAGCGGATGTCATTGTGATGTCCTGCGAACCCGGTTCGCAGCACTGATGGCCTTCGCTGGCCGGTACTGACCTGCCGGGGTGACGGAGGCAAGCAGCTCGGGGTACCACTCAGGCATGGAACTGACCGCCGGTGCGGCCGGAAACGATGCCTCAGTGGAGTACTTCCTTGCTCCCGGCTGGATCTCACCTCCGCCCCTGCTCATACGCCTGCGGCCTCCAGAACCTTCTCGGCGTCCTTGACCCGCAGTTTCCCGGACATGAGCTGGGGAAGAAGGGCGTCGCGGGTGGCTGACAGGTTGTCATTTTCGCCCAGCACAGACGCAATAGTCTGTTCGATGGGCCTAAGCGCGTCTTCGAGCGTTCCCTCAAACTCCGGCCGAAGGCCCGGAACCCGCAGGGAAGCCAGTTGTCCCTTGTTGATGGATCCGAAGACAGTACCTTCCGCCTCGAAAGGCGCCCACGCCTCATCTGAGTCTTTGAGCAGATGGAATAGTGTGAATGGCCGCTCATCGGATGATCGGATCGAGGCCAGGCCGCGCCCTATACACGTTTTCTCGGTTGCGAGGTTAACGCGACCAACTGGTGCCCGAACGCTCAGGAGAGTGTCCCCGGCTGCCGCGAGTCGCACAGGCGCTGTCGTCCAAATTCTGTTGCTCGGAAAACGAACCCCGAAGTCTCTTATACCTTGGTAAAAGACGGTGCCCTCGCCTTTCTCGTTGAAGCTCGTGCCCGAAGGCGACGATCCCATGACGATGTCGGCAATGGTGGATAGCGCCACGCGAGAGGACACGTCCAACGCTTGGCGGGTCAGCGAGGCCGCTAAGTCATCAGCCACCTCGATGAGGCTCGTGTTGGCGGCGATCTTGTCGTCGAGCGCTCCCAGCACATCGGCGACGGCATGCTGTTCGGGTAGGCCAGGAAGGGGAACCTTTAGCTTCTTAAGGTCCGAACCGCGAATGCCAGCGGCAGCAACCTGTTCGACGATGGTCTCAATGTTGCGACGGCCTTGGGGCGACGCGAAGTAGTAATAGTAATAGGGGGCGTGAGCGATGGCCGGATCCAAACGGGCTCTTAGAATGGAGCCCTCCCAAGTCGTCGGCTCATCTACCTCATCAACAATGCTGCATTTTCCTGCGCCCTCCAGTGTCAGAGAACGGCGTGCGAACAAGAGATCGTGACGTCGTAAAAGCGTTCTTTCGGAGTCATACTCCGAGATTTCGACCCTGGCCATCTCAATCGCTGGCACACGTGGATACCGAAAGAGCTCCCCCATATTGAGCATCTTTATTCCGCTGCCGCGATTGCTTGCGGGAATAGTTAGACCGCTTCGTAGCGGATAGGCGAGAAGATCACCGAAGGACTCATTGACGTTCACGAAACCCTCCCCAGCTGCTCGCGCACAACCGCGGCCAGTCGCTCAGACTGGTCAAACTGCTCGAGCAATTCCTTGGAAAGACGCGCGATCTTTTCCTCGATTGGCTCGCCGTCGTCCTCCACGTCGGCAGCCCCAACGTACCGTCCGGGAGTCAACGCGTAGTCTGCTGCTTTGATTTCCGCCAGGCTCGCCGAATAGCAGAAGCCCGCCTCGTCGTCGTAAGTCAGTCCCGCCTCGGCCGCAGAAGCAGTGCCGCGCCATGCGTGGTAAGTGTTGGCGATCTTGGCGATGTCGTCGTCGGACAGCGCGCGCTCGGCGCGGTCCACCATGTGGCCGAGGTTCCGGGCGTCGATGAAGAGCACCTGCCCGGTCCGGTCAACGGAGCCGCGAGGACCTGCTGTCTTGTCCTTGGCGAAGAACCAGGTGCACACGGGGATGCCCGTGCTGCGGAATAGCTGCGTGGGCAGTGCCACCATGCAGGAGACCAGGTCCGCTTCGATGAGCTGGGCACGGATGTCTCCCTCGCCGCCGGAGTTGGAGGACATGGACCCGTTGGCCATGACCACACCGGCGCTGCCGCCGGGCGCGAGCTTGGAGATGATGTGCTGGATCCAGGCGTAGTTGGCGTTGCCGGCTGGGGGTACGCCGTACTTCCAGCGGGGGTCGGACTCGGAGCGGGACCAGTCCTTGATGTTGAAGGGCGGGTTGGCCATGATGAAGTCCGCGCCGTTGTTCCCGGTCAGTTCGGGGTGCTGGTCGCGGGCGAAGGTGTCACCCCAGCGGGAGGCGAGATTAGCGTTGAGGCCGTGGATGGCGAGGTTCATCTTGGCCATCCGCCAGGTGCGCTCGTTGAGCTCCTGGCCGTAGACGGAAATGTCCGAGCCCTCCATGTTGTGGGCCTCGAGGAACTTCTCGGCCTGGACGAACATGCCTCCTGATCCGCAGCAGGGGTCGTAGACGCGGCCGCTGTGCGGTTCCAGCACCTCCACCAGGACGCGGACCACGCCGGCGGGGGTGTAGAACTCGCCGCCGCGCTTGCCCTCGGCCTTGGCGAACTTCTCCAGGAAGTATTCGTAGACCTCGCCGAGCAGGTCGCGGGCCTTGCTGGCGCCCTGCCCGGTGAAGCGGGCGGAGTTGAACAGGTCGAGCAGTTCGCCGAGGCGGCGCTGGTCAACGTTGTCACGGTTGTAGATGCGGGGGAGCGTTGCGGCCAGTGCCTTGTTGTCGGTCATGATGAGTTCCATGGCCTCGTCAATGAGCAGCCCGATCGACTTGGGGGCGGCGCCGTCCATCGCAGGTAGGCCCTTGGCGTTCTCCGCCAGGTAACTCCAGCGCGCGCGTTCGGAGACCCAGAACACGCCGCGGCCGGTGTACTCGTCCACGTCGTCGATCAGCTGGGCGACCTGCTCCTCGTTGAGCCCGTCAGCCTCCAGCTCGGCCTGGATCTGCTCACGGCGTTCATCAAATGCGTCCGAGACGTACTTCAGGAACACCAGGCCGAGGATCACGTCCTTGTACTGTGAGGCATCCATGGAGCCACGCAGCTTGTCCGCGGCCTTCCAGAGCGTGTCCTTGAGTTCCTTCATGGTGGACGGGGCGAGGCCCACCTTTGATTTCGGAGGCATTTATTCAGTTCCTTCTATTGGTGCGGCGTTTGGAGATGGGGTGTGTCAGGGTGAGGCTTCCGCCCGCTGCGCCGTCCGTAAACAGGGTAGCGAGTTCTTCCAGCCGTTCGAGGCGCTGGCGGGCCTCGTGCTGTTCGTGTTGCAGCACGGCAAGAACCTGCACGAGCGGCTGCCGTTGGGCGTCCGGCGTTCGGCGCAGCCGCCAGCTGCGCCAGGTTTTATCGGCCCGGGGGAGACTGTTAATGTCCGCAGCCACGACGTCGGGCACCAGCCCACGGGGATCGCCATCGTCAATCCTAAGAATGCGGGCAGGAAACACGACGACGGCACCGCCCTCATGATCGACCATAGCGGCGGGTCGCGGGCTGGTGCAGAAGACGACGTCACCGGACTCGGTCAGTCGTCCGGTGGGACATGCGGCGGCGAAGTCGAGGAGGCTGATGAACCGGGGCTCCAGGCTGTGCGGATCGCGGAGCTCCTGGCGGCCGAGGACCCTGCTGCCTTCCCTGGGGTTGAAACTGCTGTCGTCAAGCCGGTTACCGTTGACGTACCGGAGATTTCCGGCAGCGATCAGTTCCTGGACGGAAGCCGTGCCTGCCCGGTTGTCGTGCGGGACAGCTTGAACCGCGAGAATCGCCGGCAGCTCGGACGGATCCTGCCACAGGAGCCGGACGAGTTCCTCAATGCGGAGCGCTGCCTCGGCTCCGCCGGCCGCCCTCGGACGCTTGTTGGCCCGAGCCTCAACGAGGGAGCCTTTGCCGGCGAGAAGGGCGCGGGTCTGCACAAGCCGGGCAAACCTGAAGGAATGTGCACGGATGGTGGCGCGGGTGCCCATCGAGGCGACGATGTCGCTGATCAGGTCCTGTCTCACATCCGGGGTCAGTGGTGTTGTGCTCAGGTCGGCGACCATGGTCCAGCGTTCGGCGATGAGCACCTCCGGGTAGGACGGTCCCAGTACCCAGAGGGCTTGCGGCTCCCGCGGCTTCGCGGGGAGGAGGCCTGCCTGGAGCCTGATCACGGCACGGATTCTTCCGGAGCGCAGGAGGTCCGAGCGGAGCTGGCCCGCCTCGCCGCTGAGCGGGTCAGACAGCAGCCGGGCCGGGGCGATCACCACGGCGCGCTGGCGGTCATCCATTTGGAGGACGGTGTTCTCGATTGCTCCAAGGATTTCAGTGGTGCCGAGTCCTGGATCGCCGGGGGAGGGATATTGTGCCACATGGACGGCCGGCCCGTTGACCGAGAAGGCTCCCTGGGCGTCGATTTCCACGTGTTCGCTGTCGGCCCCGTGCACCGTAAGGCGTCGTCGGGCAAGGCGTGACGGGCCGCCGTCATGGTCTCCGATTAGCACAGATAGCGGCCGGGTCTCACCGAACTGCTGGACAATGCGGAGCATCACGTCACTGCCGCCCGGCGTCGCATCGACAAACGGTGGCGCATCCAGCGTTTGCGCCAGCTCCATGGCAGCTGATGCCACAAGATCCAGCGCCGGGTCCGTCAGGGCTGTGTCGGATTGTTCCCGCAGGCCCTCCCGGAACCGCCGGGACAGCAGCTTCTCAAAAGCAGCCGGTGCGCTGAATGCGCTGTCGGCAAGCCTGTCGGCAAAGCTGGCCAGCCCGGAAAGCTCAGTGCCAAGAGCCTCAAGCTCGGCATAAAGGAAGACGTCATCCGGATCCGCTTCATCGGCGGCGTCAAGCAGTTCGCCTGTGGTGCGCGGGCTGAGTTCCTGACCGGTGATGACCTTCAGGGCCAGCAGCGAGGTGAGGCCGTTGAACATCCGGCGGCCGTCCTGTGACTCCGCACTGACTGGTGCCATCATTCTGGCGAAGGCCGCGACGTCGTTCCGGGCCTCGGGGTTGTTGCCGCGGCCTGTTGCCTCGAGCCACGCGGTGATGTCGCCGGCGTCAAACAGCTCGACGCCGTTGATCTGGTCCGATGCTTCCGGAAACGGCAACTGGCTGCCGCTGCTCCGCTTGCGCCACATGGAAACCACGGGCCGCTGCACCTTCGCCAGGGCAGCGATGTCGGAGAGCATCATGCGCAAAGATCCGCTGGATGTGTCCATGCCTGCCCCCAATCTGTCGTGGTCGTTCGCCCAGCCTAGTGGAATGTCCGAAGGCGGCTATTTATCGAGTGATAAGGGGACTTATCAGTCCTCACAGGTCTGTGTGTTAGTTCAGCGCCATAAGTTGATTTCTGCAGCCCAGGAAGGAACCTTTTCGGAGCTGTGGCGGCGGCGGGGAACCACGCATTGGGGGATCGGTATCCCGCCGCCAGTCCTTCTTCGATTGAGACCCTGGGGAGAAACCATGAAGACCGAAAACACCATGTCGGCCGTGCCCGGCACCGATCACGCCGGGACAGTCCTGGCTCCGGAGACTGAGCCGGCCGGAGCGAGCAAATCATCGCGCCGTGCAAGTCGTGGGAAGCAGGTTCTCGGTGCGCTCGTGGCCGGTGCCCTGTTGGCTGGCGGAACGGCATTCGGAACAACGCTGCCTGATCCCACGTCCAGCGAAGCGTACCGGAGCGTGGCCGACGCCAAGGCGGGTGCCGAATCAGAGCGGGACACCCTCTGGTCCGATTACGACTCGCTCCAATCCGACTACAAGGCGCTTCAGGGTGGCATCGCTGACAAAGAGGCGAAGGTCCAGGCCCGGGAGACCGAAGTCGGGAAGGCAGAGGCCGCCGTGAAATCCGCCGAGGCAGCAGTCAAGAAACGCGAAGAGGCAGTGACAGCTGCCGAAAAGCAGAAGGCTGCCAACACGATGTCCGACGGTACGTGGACTGTAGGCAGGGACATCGCTGCCGGGATGTACCGTGCCACGGCTGACGTGGGATCCAGTTGCTACTGGGGCATCTACGAGACCGGCAGCAACGGCAGCAACATCATCGAAAACGACCTCCCCGGCGGCGGCCGCCCCTCGGTGACGCTCTCAGCAGGCCAGGACTTCAAGTCCAGCCGCTGCGGCACCTGGACCAGGCAGTAACGCCGGTTGTCTGGCCTCACCCTCACAAATTCATCACACACGAAAGGCACCCATGACGCACCAGAGTTTCGAACCCATCCCGCCGGCTGCGGCAGCAGCACCCACTGCAGCCAAGCGCCCCTTCTACAAGAAGAAGCGCTTCGTGATTCCCACAGGTCTTGTCCTGCTGACCATCGTTCTTGGCTCCTGCGGTGGTGGGAAGTCAGCCACTGACGCTCCGGCGTCGGCCCCCAATGCCATCAGCTCGTCGTCGCCGGCCGCCGCAACCACCGAGGCTCCCGGGGCTCACCCAACACAGGCAGCAGCAGCCAGGCCTGCCTCCGCCGCTCCCACCGTGGGCACACCCTTCACTATGGATCTCGGCAACGGCGACGTCGCCAGGATCACGATCCTCTCGGCCGTCCGCGAGACATCTGTGAGTGCTCAGTTCTCATCGCCCGCGAAGAACGGCACGTACCTCCTTCTGGACGTTCTCTGGGAGACGACGTCGGGGGAAACCAGCTCCAACCCGTTCTACTTCTCCGCCAAGGATGCCAACGGCCGCAAGGCAGACCAGAACCTTTTCGTGGACGACCAACTGGGGTCCGGAAAGATCCTGCCGGGTGACAAGTCCCGCGGCTTCATCGCCTTCGACGTGGCAGCCGGACCTGTCACCGTCATGATCTCCGACCCCCTGATGCAGGAAGCCGCGCGCATCCAGATCCCGGGATAGCAATAGCGTCACAACGGGGACAGTGATTTGCAGCTGTCACGGAAGCTCCAGCTTCATGTTTCCCAGGCGCTGGTTAGGTCAGCCTCCTGCCGACGGGTGCAGGTGAAACGGAAGTTGGGTTTACCTGTCGCTGAGCAAGTCGTAGAGGAAGTTTGAATCTGTAACGCTACAACCGCGAAAATTAAAGGCAAAGGAAGACCCCCGCATGGCAGAGGCCGCGCGGGGGTCTTCCTTGCTTATCGGCCCATTTGCCGACGAGAAGCCAGCATCCACAACCACCATATTTAGAAAGGAAAACCATGAAAGATCAGCTCTCAGAGTCCTACATTCAGTGGGTGCACCACTATTTCCTTTGGAGCTCAAACCTCAACGGAGGTGCATCCGTGGTGGCGACAACGTGGATCAGGTCATTTAGCGCGGTGGCCGGTCAAGTCCAGAACTACCTGGAGTCCGGTCACCTCGCGGCTGATGCCTTTCCGCCTTCCCTGGTTCACGAGATTGAGGAGCTGGCGCGGTGGTCCTGCGCCAGGTTTCCGGTGGAAGATGCCCGCCGCGCCCTCACCGATACATGGAGCGGACTTGCTCGCGTGTACGGCGCAGCGGCTAGTTGCGCCAACCGGGAGATGGACCGGCTGAAGATGCTGACCGACTGGGCTGAAGCCATCGAAGCATTGCGATACAGCGGTTTCCCGGGGCTTCACCAGATGGCTGCTGGTTATCAGTCCGAACGCCGCCGCCTGGACCTCACAAAGCTCCGGCCCGGCCTGCATGATTTCAAGTACGTAGGCATGCTTCTGGATCTGTTGAAGTTGTATGAACCACGTCCCAGGCCAACGCGTACCTCCGAAATGGATAAACGACGTGGAGTGGACAACAAAAAGCTAACCGTCTCCAGGTCAGGACGAAGTGCTGCGACCAGTGATCGCAGGTATGTCCGAATGGCTAAACCTTCAGCGGAGGTGCTGGCGATTGAGCTCCACGGCAATTGGAGGGACCACTGGAGCAATACCCTGCCCGAGGTGGCCTGAGCCTGGCCTTACAGGCATGCGGTCACAGCATGGGAAGTCAGCGGTATGTGGCTGTGTCGGCGAGCTTCGCAATATGCTGATCGACCGCCCAAACGCACAGCTCCGGTGACCGGCGCCACCCGATCACCGCAGAACACGGCGCTTACTCAGGACTTGCAGGCCGCCTGATAACAGCCTTGGCAATAGGTTTCCGAGGACGCCAGTCAACTCCGACACGTCGCCAGTAATGGTCAAAGTCCGCTTCGATCTCTGACTCAAGTTCGACCAGTTCGCTGTACACCGTTTGCTCTGCCTTCGTAAGGCTTGTCCCTGGCGCGTTCATTCGCTCTCTGAAAAGGTCGAGCTTCGCCTGTATTCGACGCAGGCTGATACCAGCAGCGCTGGTAAAGCCTTTCAGCTGCATGTCGTCGTCTCGATCCTCCAACGACTGTTGAACGGCTTCCTTTAGCAACCGGGTCCCTTGCCGGAAATGCTCGTTCATTCCTGGCGCCTCCTCAAGTTCGTTTGGCCAAGTGGGATCCACAATAGCCAAGGTGTGCCGCGAGCACGCGATTCCCACTTTTTAGGGTTCCACCTTCGAACACAAAACACTGCAGAGGGCTTCTGACCTTCGTTACAGGCGACTTCTGAAACTGACACTCACCGTAAGCGTCCGCTGAGGGATCCCGGATAACGTTCATAGTCATGAGGACCAGCAAAGCTTGGCGAGACTACCAAGAAGAGGCCGCCAACTTCTTCAGAGAGCTAGGCCTGGAGGCTGAAACCGATGCGAGGGTTGAAGGAGTCCGCACTGCTCACGATGTCGATGTCCTCGTAACTTTCAACCATGCGGGCCTGCGTCTGAAGTGGCTTGTTGAGTGCAAACATTGGAAGCGGCGCGTAAACAAGCTCCACGTCCTAGGCCTTAGGGAAATAGTGTCGGATGTTGGAGCGGACCGCGGGATCCTCCTGGCTGAGAAAGGGTTCCAGCGAGGAGCCTCAGAAGCCGCCGCGAAGAGTAATGTCTCACTCACGAGCCTGGCCGGTCTTCGCCAGACGGCATCAGATGCTCTTAACCAACAAAGGTTGAATGCCTTCCCGCTCCGGCTGGCCGAGGCGCACATCTCTTATTGGTCTATTTCCAAGACCGATCGAATCAATCTTGGCATCCGCCACGACGCGGGGGACATTGGTTTCCACGGGGGAATCCTTCTCACAGTCGCCCAAGACGTTCTCCTCAGCGCCCTTGCAGGTAAGTTCCCGCCGTACGGCAATTTTGCCTACGCTCTCGGGGCTGACCAAATAACCAATCTGGAAGAGGCGCTGAACTGGATGGAGAGCCGACTATCCGAGCTAGAGAAGAAGCTAGGGACACCTGAGGCTGGGGCTGCTGCCGCGCGAAGACGAGAGGGCTGAGTGTGCCGCATGGGTCCGGGCAAGGACCCCAGCGTGACCATATCGTAGGCTCCGGAATAGCACTAGCCGGCCCGCTGCAGCCGCAATCGTTTGTCTCGACCGTATCGGGTCACACCGAGGCACAACACTGGCTAGACTCCGGAAAGATTGCGACGGGTCCGGTTACGGCGTGGCGTTGCTTCATCGACGAGGCGCCACGCAAGTATGTCCAACGCGCGTAGGGGACTAATCGTAGGCTCCGATGCCATTCCGGCCAGTTCATTCCAATGTTTTGACGCCGCTCGCAAATCAGCTTGTACTTGCGGCAACCAGGCCTGCATGCGCTTCCGGTCGCTGCGACGGTTGACCGGTACCACCCGAACCGGATCCCCGAAATGGCTGTAACACCGCCAGACGTTTTTATCGTAGAGCGGCAACAGTTCCGGTCGCTTCCTGTGCAAAACTTTGCTGAGCTTCACGAGCTGGACTTGATGTTGGGGTTGGTCGTCCAGGATGCCATACAGCTCGGCGATTGCTTCGAGGGTGTCATGTGAAGCGTCTTGGAACGTGCCCGTTAGACGAGGGTCCGCGAGGCGGCGGTTAATTTCAGGCAGGATTTCCAGCAGGCCGTAATAGGTAGGAATGGGTTGCTGGCCTGCATTGAGAAGCGCGGCGGCCAAGAGGTCTTGCTGGCGGACGTCATTCGTTGGAGCTTCCCGCAAATAGCCGTCGTAGGCAGGGTAGGACCATCTGCCGTATTCAGTTAGATACTCCTTTACGAGGCGAATTGCTCTCTCAATGGGAACAGAGAATCCACCAACTGTGATCAGTTGAGTCATTGCCCGAGCCTAGCGCGAGTCGGAAATCGCCTTGCAAACGAGAGGGGGTTTCACCTTTTGTACACGTCTACGGAGCTGAGCCGCCTCTTCCTGTCCCTCGTCTGTAGCCTAGGACTAAGGGGCATTTGCTTTCGGACTAGTGCTAGCTGTGGAGCGCTAATCCTGAGCAGGACGGGGGAAAAGTGAACAAGCCGGCGCGCGACAGGGATCTTCGTGTTCTGATGGACACGAATATCGTTCTCGCTATTGAAGGAGATGAGGACGCCGACCATGCAAACCATGCGTCGGCATCTACGGTTTATCGTCTAATTTTGGACGCCGGCGGGCAAGCTTCCATCATCGATAACCAGCGCGACGATTTTTCTCGTATCCGTGATCGGCGGCAGCACGAACGTCGCCGCCGCCAGCTGGACAAATATCCCCGCCTAGGCCGAGTTGAGCTGACGCGTGAATTCCTTTCCGAAGCAAAGTACCCATTGGACCTACGGGCCCGAACAAATGATGGTGTAGACGCCGCACTCTTGCTCGCTTTGCAAAGGAATGCGGCTTCATGGCTGGTAACTGAAGATCGGAGGCTCCACTCCCACGCCCGTCATGCGGGGCTGCAGGACCGCGTGATGACTTTAGAAGACGCCCAAGGAGCGCTGGCAGCCCTTGCTGGGCAGCTTCCTCCGCATTACTCAGTTGATGAGGTACAGCCGCACACGATCAATCCGAATCAGCCCTTCTTTGACTCATTGCGTGCGGACTACAAAGACTTCCCAGAATGGTGGGCCAAGGTAGTACAACAGCGTCGTACCTGCCTGGTCATCGGCGGGGGGACAGATATTCGCGGCTTGGCGGTCCTGGACCGGCAAGAGCCGGAAGTCCCAGGCCTGAGTCAAACCAGCGTCAAAATCTGCACTTTCAAAATCGGGGAGGCCAACCAAGGAAAAAAGCTGGGGGAGACCCTGCTGGAAGCGGTGATCGGGCACATCAGGGGTCTGGGCGTTGACACGTGCTTCATAGAGGCGTCGCCCGATAAAGAGGGCCTGATTGTGATGCTCAAAGAGTTCGGTTTCTTCGATTGTGGCGAGAAACCCGGAAACAGGGGACAGATCATTCTTGGGAAGATCTTGGAGCCCCGGTTTGACCGGGAGCCGCCAGAACACCCTTTGGAATTCAACCGACGCTACGGCCCCGGCCGACGACTGGTCCAGAGGGCGTTCATAGTGCCGATCCTGCCCGTGTTTCACAGCATGCTATTCCCGGGGTCCGAGGCGCAGCTCTCCTTCTTTGATTCGACCTACGGGAATGCGATCCGTAAGGTGTACATCTGCCACTCGGGCATGAAGACCCTTCAGCCGGGCGACACCTTGTTTTTCCTTCGCACCCATAAGGGGCGTGCCGTGCACGCTGTAGGTGTCGTTGAAGACACGCTGAGGACCTCAGACTTGTCGGAGGTTTTGAGCTTCGCAGGTGCACGTACCGTTTACTCTGTGGAGGAATTGCAGAGGATATGCGCCAAGGAATTGCTCGCAGTTAAATTCAGGCTGGACCAAGTTCTGGAGAAGCCAGTAACACGTGGGGAACTTCAAATGCTGGGTGTCATGGAAGACTCCCCGCAGTCCATCGCGCAGATCAAGTCAGAGGAAGGACGCCAGTGGGCGAAAACGCTCCAGGGAGGGTAGCTCTCATGTCTATCCGACCAGAGTTTGCAGACGCGATTCTCTCCGGGAAAAAAGCAGTTGAGTTTCGAAAACGACCCGTAGCCGACGACGTGACCCATGTTTTGATCTACGCCACCCTTCCTGTGGGATCACTGCTGGGATGGTTCGCCGTGCACAGCCAGTCCACTACGTCTCCCAAGAGACTCTGGGCAGAATTCAGGAAAGTGGCTGGCATCTCAAAAGATAGGTTCTTTGAATACTATGCACAGCGGGATTTGGGGACAGGCATTGTGGTTGAGGGCGCAAACCGGTTCGAAAAACCGCTGCCTCTGACCAACTTGGGCGCAGCTATTCGCCCCCCGCAGAGCTTTCAGTACCTTACTGAGGACCAGACGGAAACCTTCTTTAAAATGGTGTCCCAATAGGCTGTAGCGCGCGGCCGATTTTGGCCCCGGCTTGTACTTTGGCTGTCTGGTACGTTGCGCCTTCGGCTTCAACGTAACTCAGCTGCCCCTCGCCGGCTTCTACGGTCAGGGTTACTTTCACGCCCATTTTTAGGCAACTGCCCGGGCCAGGGTGCTTCCCAGCGCTGCGAGCAGTGTGGGACCGTGTTTTTCTATGCGCCGGTCCACCGGACGCGCCCCGCCCAGGGCAGGACAAGGGGTCACCATCCACAGCGCGAAGTAGTTGTGCGGGACGCGCAGTTCCATCGCGCGCTGGAACAGGGCAACCACAACCCGGTTGAGCGACAGATCCGGCTGGAACTGGAATCCCGGACAGAAGGTGCCCTCGTCGATGAAGACGCGGACGAGCTGGCGCAGCACGGGTTCCGGGTCCGGGGAGCCGACTTCGAGCCGTTCCCTGACCTGGCTCAACGCTGGCAGGCCGAACTCATTGCGGATAGTGTCCCAGAGCTGCGGCGGGATGGGGGAGCGGTATCGGTCAACTGGCATCGGTGATGGCATCCAGAAGCCATTGCGTGGAGGTGGGTTCACGTCGCAGCAGGAAGGTACGCAGCGCGGAGTTAGAGGAGAGCTTGACCTGAACCCGCCAGAATTCAATGTCAACGATGTTCCCGATACCAACGGGTGCGCTGGTGCGGGTTTGCCACCAGGAGTCCCGCTCGAACCAGTGCACTGGGTCTTCGGTGATCACCCATAGGCGCCCGTCATGGCGGACGGCGAGGGGCCGGCCTGTGGGGCTGAAGCGCACATCGACCGGGACCTTCAGGGATGTTTCATTGGCTGTTGTTGTCACGTTTTACGCGCTCTCCTAGGTTCCTGTTGTTTGCACCGGCGCGGCGGGTAACCGCGGACGCCCAGACCCATGTGCGGTAGGTCAGGGGTCCGTCCTTCCACCTGACCTCGACGGCCCTCGCCGTCCAGGCGAACACCTCGCCCTCAACGAGCTCGGCGCAGTTCGGGAACCGCAGCCAGGCCATGACCGGGATTCCCGGATACACGTTGTGGACCGGGAAGTTCTTGAAATCCAGCTCTTCCAAGGTGAGCCCGAACGGCTGCGCACGCTTGGAGTACCGCGCGTGCAGCGCCTTGGCCTGCTCAGGACCCATTACCACGCTTACTAGAATATATGTTCGAACGACACCGCAAAATTTTAGCGGCATCCACTGGGTGCCGCTTCCATCAACTATGGGGCGGGGGTACGACAAAGACGGCCGCGCTCAGTTCCGGAGCGGGTTATGCCCATTGTGGGCAGGTGGAGACCGGAGGATGAATCTCAAAGCTGTCCACACTGGGTATAACCCGCCGCAGCGCTGTCGTCAGCGGTGTCTGTTGTTCAGTTCCGGGGGAACCTTGACCTCTGCAGGGTCCAGCTCCGGCCTGACACGCTTCCAAGTGACGGGGTGCCGAAAGGACGTGCCGGACCAGGCGACGTCGGCCGAGACCTCGACCACGACTGGTTCGACCAGTGTCAGCCGCACGGGGCCTTTGTCCTTGCTGAATCTGTTCAGGGAGGACTCGCTGATCTCTTGAGGCCAGGGATGCCCGGGCCCGGCCGGGTGGAGGTGGCGGCCCAGTTCACGCCCGGCCTTCGTGGACAGGACGGTCGAGCGGCCGACAATCTTCATTTTGCCGCCGATGGGCAGGCCGGCGATGATGGCCTGTGGTCGGGTCACGGACCCGATCACGGCCGCGCACACCACGTCCCAAAGATCCTTGTGCTTGAGCTTCAACCAGATCCTGGCGGCCTCGTAGGGCTGGGAGCCTTTGAATATGAGACCTTCGATTCCTGTCGCGGGAAGATCCCGCAGCCAGGTCTTCGCCAGGTCCATGTCCCTGGTTATGGGGGAGAGGTGCAATGGTGGGGCCCAGTCCCGGGCGAGCTCCTCGAGCAGCTGCCGGCGCCCGGGGAACGGCACACCGCGGGTGTCCTGTCCTGCAACGGCTAGAACATCGAAGGCGACGAATGAAGCGGGCAGTTCTTTGGCCAGGGCGGGAAGCGCGGCCTTGGAGGTGACCATGCGCTGCTGCAGCGCGTCGAAGTCCAGCCGGTCCCGGTTCCAAATGATGGTTTCACCATCCAGGACCACCCCGGGAGGCACTTGCTCTGCGAGGGCGGCAGCTGCGTCCGGCAGGATTCGGGTAAGTTCTTTGCCCTGTCTGGACCACAGTGTCACCTTGCCGGCGTCGTTGAAGGCGGTAGTGCGGAAACCGTCGAATTTGGGTTCGGCGTTCAGGCCGCCGGGCAGTGCGTTGGGGCCGGGGAAGGCCTTGATGGGTTTCGCCAAGGCAACCGCGACCGGTGGGTGCAGTGCCGGTGGAAGGGACTCGGCCATGGGCCAAGCCTAAAGGAGAATCCAGTACGAACGTCCGTGCTGGTTTTTACTTGGCCGTAGGACCTTCCGTAGCAGCGTCCTCCGCGTCGACGCTGCGGAGTAATGCCGCCATGCTCCGCACAGCTGCCGGATCTTCCTGCCAGGGCTTGCTGCCTCGTGAGCAGGCATGAAAACCGGTGGCAGCTGACTCTTTCGCCGCCTCGGCGAGTTCGGCCCACGCGGCTTTCAGATCTGCCACCTGCTCAGGAGTCAACGGCTCCTGTTCCTTCGGCTCAATGGCCGCTGCGAAGGCGGGGCGACCAGTAGCCGTCGCCGGCTTGCGCCGACGGGCGAACCAGCTCCACAGACCCATCGGCTTTCCCTTCGTATCGACACTCCAATGACCGTCCAGGGCAAAGCAGAGGGCCGCAACCGGTGGGAATGGGCCCTCTGCCCTGGGTGTAAACATCCTGCTGCTTACGCCTTCGAGCATGCCATACCGGGTAGTGATGGTGCATGCTCGCAGGGCTCGCACCCGTTTGGGCGTCCGCGGGCGCGGCCGGCTGTTGGGTCCAGTGCCGGCTCCGCAGGGCTCCGCCGTCCCTGGCCCTGTGTTGTCTGCGACGCTTTTTGGCTGCTGTCCTGACGGATTGTACGTGTCCGCTCCGGCCGGTCTAGCCCCTCCTTCGTCGGGGCCTGCGGCCCGCAGAATCAGCTCCGGCGCTCCTTCGTCGCTGATTTCCTCCGCAGATTCCGCAGTCCTTGCCCTGCGGGTAGACAGGCCTCCGTCGGCCACAGCTCCGCAAGCTTCGCCAGCAGCCAAAACAACGGGGGGAGAGGGGACGCTGGCCGGTCACCTGAGCCGCCCCACCCACCAACCCTTTCGGCAAAAAAGGAGCAACACCATGAACGCAGTCACTAAGAGGGCCGTGACCACCGTCGACACCGGCGAAACGGTCCACGATGTGCCCGTGCTCGTCGATTACCACATGAACGACGGCTACGACTGGATGGACGTCATCAGCGAACACGGCTGGGCCGTGATCCCCAGCTGGGGGTGTGACGGGTGGGACCTGGGCCAGTGGCCGTACGTCATGGTCGCCGGGATCCGTACCGCCGACGAGATCGGGAACCTGTTCGGCATGGCCACCTACTGCGAAGGCGACGTACGAACGACCTTCTATCGGACCAAGGCGAGGTTCTGGACCGCGATAAGTGAGCAGGCGTTCTTCCACTGGAAGAACGGGCAGGCCCAAGGACCGGCAGACCTGCCGGAGGCCGCCGCCGAACTGCCCAGCCGCTACCGGATGCCCTGCACCCTCGCGGACGTGGCCTAACCAGCACTGACAACCGCTGTACTGCCCGGCCGCAAGCCGGGCAGTACAGCACATCATACGACTCCGAAGGAGCCAGCACATGAGCAACGACACCACCGCCCCCATGGGCATCACCGCCCTGATCTACCGCGACGCCCTGGGTACGGACTTCTCGAACCGGGGCATCTCCGCCCGCGTCATGGAAGTGACCGTCATTGGCGAGGGCATCGACCCGGTTTTCGAGGCCACCGAGGAACGGCCCGCCGTCCGGCTCGTCAAAAACGAGCACTTCCACCGCGAGACCGTGGTCCATGCCGAGCCGGTCGCCCCGGAAGGTGAACCCGCCCCGTGGTACATGTTCGGCGGCACGTTTATCTTCAGCAGTGACGCGAGGTTCCGCCGCGCAGCCGGACACTATGGAGCCGTTCCGCTGCACGACCGCCGCGAATAGGCCCGGGGGTGGCCGGTCTTTCGGGGCCGGTCACCGCGGGCGGTCCGCCGTCGTGGCCGGCTTGTCTTGGTGGTTGGCCGCGGCGGACCGCCCATCCCGCAATAGCCAGGTGCCGGGCGGCGGCCGCCGGCGGCAAGCCAGGGGCTGGTGTGTTGTGTTTGTCCAATGGCCGGGGTGGAAGGCAGGCTTGCGGGGCTCGCCCTGGTTTCCGCTGCGCTGCAACCAGTTGAAGGGCGTCCGCTGGCGCGGCCGGCTGTTGGGTCCAGTGCCGGCTCCGCAGGGCTCCGCCGTCCCTGGACCTTTTGTGTCTACGACGCTTTTTGGCTGCTGTCCTGACGGATTGTACGTGCCCGTTCCGGCCCCTCTAGCCCCTCCTACGTCGGGGCCTGCGCCCCGAAAAGTCTTCTCCGGCGCTCCTTCGTCGCTTATTTCCTCCGAAGATTTTCCGGGTCTTGCCCTTACGGGTAGACGGGCCTGCACGGGCACAGCTCCGCAAGCTTCGCCAGCAGCCAAAACAACGGGGGGAGAGGGGAAGCTGGCCGGTCACCTGAGCCGCCCCACCCACCAACCCTTTCGGCAAAAAAGGAGCAACACCATGAACGACTTCATCAAATTCACCGGCCCGGCCGACGTCCTTGCCTTCATTCCGCACACGCTGGGACAGATCCCCACGGAGTCCTTTGTCGCACTGACCATGCAGGGCAACAAGATCGGCGCGACCCTGCGCGTGGATGCCCCGTTCGGGCAGGATCCCGTCGGTTACGCCCAAACCATCGTCAGCTACCTGACCGCTGACGAGGCCGCCACCGGCAGCCTGCTGGTCATCTACACCGACGAGAACACCACCAACGGCAGCCGCCCCTACGCCGGGCACGTGCAGGCGCTGCGCACCGAACTGGAAACCGCCGGAATGCCCCTGCAGGACGCATGGCTGGTGAGCTCGAAGCTGTGGCGGAACTACATGTGCACGGACACCAACTGCTGCCCCGATGAGTCGCTGGACACCATCACCACCAGCAACGGCAACGCCGCCCTGATCTACCGGGGCAGCGCCGTGACCGGCTTCATCGCACCGGCACCCTTCACCGGAGACGAGACGGCCCGCGAGGCCATCACCGCGCACAAGCCCGACGGCTGGCCCGAAGACCTCGAAGCCAGCCGTGCTGCCTGGGCCAAGGTGCTGAAGGACCCCAAGAGCCTGACGACCCAGACCGCGCACCAGCTGGCAGGAGCGTTGCAGCACCCCACCATCCGTGACTACATGATGGGCGACATCGTCCCGCACGCGCCCGAGCAGTTCACGTCCGTCATGCTCGGAGTGTTCCTCACCCGCCCGGACTGGGCGCGCGTGGACACGGCACAGGAAGTCGCGTTCGAGCTGATGAAAGCCACACCGGAAGGCCAGCGCGCCCCCATGTTGTGCCTGATCGGCTGGCTCGAATGGCTCAAAGGACAGTCCAGTTTCGCTGCCCGGTACTTCAAGCTCGCGCTGGAGGACACCGCCGGGTATCGGCTGGCGGAACTGCTGGGCGAACTGGTCAACCGCGGCCTGCTGGCAGACTGCAGCCGCGATCCAAAAAAGGCATATGACCGCCGCCTAAAGCGCTAGCTTCGAAAGGGCCGGACTCCACTACCAAAGGGGTCCGGCCCTCCCCTCGCGGGATCTTCCCCAGGTGCGCGGCGGCCTCCCCCGCTTCGCTCCGCCGGCCGCGTAAACGCTGCGCGGGCGCCGCGACTTCCAGCCCACGCGCAGGAACTGCCGATACTGTGAAAAGAACACCGCCGTCCCCGTACAGCCAAGGAGTTCCGAGCGTGGCCGATCAATTCCGCATGACCGAAGACGACACCGTTGCCCCGGACGCGAGCCCCCTTGAAGACATCCTGGAACTGAGCCTGCTCACCGCAGGCCCAGCCACCGGCCCGGTAGACCGGCCCAGGAAAGACCACCGACACTACGAGCTGTAAACCCAAGCAGCACTGACGCTGCACCACCGATTTCCTTATTGCCGAGGGAAATACAGGAAGGCCGGCACGGACAGTGCCGGCCTTCCTTCATGCGCGCAGGCATGTAGCTGTGGACCGGGGGAGTGGGTGTTCGCCAGGGCTCACACCGATAAGGGCGTCCGCTGGCGCGGCCGGCTGTTGGGTCCAGTGCCGGCTCCGCAGGGCTCCGCCGTCCCTGGACCTTTTGTGTCTACGACGCTTTTTGGCTGCTGTCCTGACGGATTGTACGTGCCCGTTCCGGCCCCTCTAGCCCCTCCTACGTCGGGGCCTGCGCCCCGAAAAGTCTTCTCCGGCGCTCCTTCGTCGCTTATTTCCTCCGAAGATTTTCCGGGTCTTGCCCTTACGGGTAGACGGGCCTGCACGGGCACAGCTCCGCAAGCTTCGCCAGCAGCCAAAACAACGGGGGGAGAGGGGAAGCTGGCCGGTCACCTGAGCCGCCCCACCCACCAACCCTTTCGGCAAAAAAGGAGCAACACCATGAACGACCGCATTGCACGCGCAGCCCTGACCCGCCTGTTCGAACCAAACGACACCGTTGGACGGACCCTTGTGGGCAGGCTCGGCGCGTACGCCGCGCTGCGGCTCGCCACCGGCACCCAACCGGCCCACACCCTCTCGGACGTGACCGCCGAGGAACTGGCCGACGCGCTAAAGCGCTGGGCGCCCCGAGTGCCCGACCTGGACCCGGAAAAGGACCTGGCCACCATCGAACGCCTGGGCGGCGGTTTCCTTATCCCCGGCGACGAGCACTGGCCCACAGGCCTGGACGACCTCCCAGACGCGCCGTTTGGCCTCTGGTACCGGGGCAACATCGGAAACGGAATCCCCGCCCCGTCCAACTGCGCGGCACTGGCCGGGTCACGGGACTGCACGAGCTACGGCGCGGCCGTCACCGGAGACATCGCCTACAGCCTGGCCCAGCGCGGAATCTGCGTCATCGCCGGACTCGCCTACGGCATCGACGCCCACGCCCACCGCGCCGCACTGGCCGGAAGCACCGGAGAAGGCCCGGCCACCATCGCCGTCCTCGCCGGGGGACTGGACCGCGACTACCCGTCCGGAAACGCGGACCTCGCCGCCGCAATCCGTTGCAATGGGTTGACGCTGTCCGAGCTGCCCCCGGGAGCCGCCCCTTCCCGGGCAAGATTTTTGTACAGAAATCGCATCATTGCAGCCCTTGCCGGAGTGACGTGCGTCGTGGAAGCCCGCTGGCGCTCCGGTGCCCTGGATACCGCCCACCACGCCGAAACCATCGCCCGGCACGTCGCCGCCGTCCCCGGCAGCGTCCACAGCGTTATCTGTGTGCTGTCAACAGTTCTGCGCTAGATTCCGCGGATTCGTTGTGTCAACGACGTCCACGACT
>NZ_JBWJAR010000020.1:0-52873 GCF_056389225.1 Pseudarthrobacter sp. rb
GCCGCTTAAGACGCGGCAGGACAAGTAAGGAAGTGGGCAGATCTCATGGCCACCGGTGGGCAGTTCTACTGGCCGTCAGTGGGCACTTTCGTGGCCGCCTACGGGCAGTTTTTCATGGCCGCTTACACTGCTGCCGCTCCGATTCCTCAAAAGACGCCGTTCCATAGGTTCCGATTGCAACGCCCACTGTGGCAAGGGCTGCTCCTCCAGTAACCACCGTCGCTGCCGCTGCTGCCGCAACAGCGACGAACAAGTTGAACCCCGTTACACCCGCTGCCGAATACGTTCCCGCGTGACGAGACCTGTTGGGTCGGTGCTGTTGATTGGGTTGCAGGCAGCGTAAGAGTAGCGGTTTGTTCTTGTCCGGAGGGGTTGGGTTGGGTGAAGCGTCCGCGGTAGGGGTTGTAGCAGCGGGCACCGAATTTGATGCGGTTGCCGGTGGTGTCGTTGTTTCCGCCGGCCTATTGCCACGGGATGGTACCGGCTTGGGTTCCGGTGCTGGTGGTGGTCAGTCCCCAGGAGTCGTAGGCGTATACGGCCTCTTTCGCCTGGCTGCTGTCGGTGAGAAGGGTGAGTACTCAGCCATTGCCGATTACGCCCGACATGGGCGGATCCGGCACGGTAGCTACCTGGATATGGCTGACAAGGCGTACCTCGCGTGGCAGGCAGATACTCGGGCAGGAAAGTCGTCCATCCTCATCGGCGCCGACAATGAAACGGTCGGCTTGCTCAAGGAACGGGCGCAGGCGGACCGGGTTGCCCAGGGTGAAGTGGATCCCGAGCACACATTGCTTCTCAGCGATGGCCTACGAGCCGGTTCCGGTGACACGGTCATCGCCCGCGGAAATAACCGAAAGCTAGTCGACACTGACGGTAATTTCGTGAGCAATGGCACGCTGTTCGACGTCCAACAGATTATTCGTCGCGACGGCTCGCTGCTGGCTCGACGGCGGGACACCGGCGCGAGTGTCATACTCCCCGGAGCGTACCTGGAGTCATCGGTCGAGCTGGGCTATGCCACAACCGGAAGGCCACAGCCAAAGCCCATCCAGCTGCTGAATTTCCTGGGACTGCTGGTGCTGGGCTTGATTATTTTCACGTTCAACGCCATCTACCCGATCTCGGGCCTGGGCCTGTTCCTGCTTCCCGTCATTCCACTGGTCCGGTTGGCCCTTGGACCCGCGCAGGCGGCGCCGCCACTGCGCGGCTGATGATCGCATGCTGGGCCCGCGGAGTCCCCAGTCCGTCACTAAAGCCGCAGTTTGGTAACGGGGCGGTTTCCAGGCCTGGTGCCCTTGCCGCCCCGGAGCGATGGGCGGACACTTGACCTACCGAGTTATGCAGTCAGCCCAACGGTAGCCACCCAGAGCCGGGGCACCATGACCAACGCTGACCATAACCCAGCATCCATCCTTCCGCTCGTGCATCACGCGCTTCTTCAGACAGTCCCGTCATGAGCCCGGCCCAGATGGTGGCGCTGATCTTCGTTGTAGCCTTCGTGTGGATCGGCCTGACCCTGATTGTTCTCCTGACGCTGCGCCACCGCAGGAAAGGGTCCTCAGCGGTCGCCACGGCTCCCCCGTCCCCGGGGCTCACCAGCTATCGGCCACACAAGCCATGGCGACGGGTCCCGCCCGTAACAGGGCACAACCCGGTGCCGCGCCGCCGACTGAGGCCCCAGAGAATCCCCCGTCCGCACCAGCATTAGGAAGCAAGCATGGATACCGGGACCATCCTCAGCTACACGGCCGGCTACATTGCCGCAATGGGCGGGGTGTTCCTCCTCTACCTGCCGGTCATCGTTTTGCTCGTCGCACTGCTGATCTCTGGCGGGGTTCTGCAATTGCTGCTGCTGCCGTTCATCGCCCTGGTCAAAAGGCTCCGACACCAGCCCGCACCGGACATGGACGCCTCCTGGTTCCTTGACCGCAGGAGGTAGCCGACCCCTTCCTGAAACAAGCGAGCCCAACCTGTGGCCCATGCCATCCAGGCGGATACAAGGGGCATTTACCGGTACACAGGCGGCACCGGTTGTGGAATTACGCGGCCATGGGACTTCCCGAGGACCCGGACAGACCAATGGAGCGCCACCGTGCCCTGGCGCACGACTCCGATGAGGCGGAACGGCAACAGGCATACAGGCGCCGGCTGATTGAGTTCGTCCAGACCGCCCAGGCCCGCGACATCCATCCCCTGCCCCTGGAGACCTACAGCGGCCACCGGAGGTACCGCACTTCGGTCTTCGGCTGGGTCCTGTTTCCCGACAAAGGCCTGGCTGTCGGAACTGACGCGGAACTGTACCGGCTGCATCTGGAGGGCGGATTGACCCACGGTAAAGTGCCTGTTCGTGAGGAATGGATCCGCAGCTCCTACTGGCTCGGCTGGTCCTCCAGATGGGTCCCGCTAAACGAGCCTTGCAAGCACTGGGAACCCCCGAAAACATACGGAAACCGGGCGGTTCGAGGGCGGTAAGACTTGGTCCGCAGCCCAGAATGTGGACATTGTCCACACTCTTTTCTTTAGCTCTCACGGTAGGCTGTTCAGTCTGACGGAACGCCCGCTATTGGTCTCTGCAAATGTGATTAAGGGGGGACAACCCCTTGACAGCCCCTCCGGTAGGGCTGGCCTCACGGCCGAAGCACCTCTATTACGGTTCAGCGGCCTCAGATCTTCTGCTGCTCCACACGCCTGAACAGATAGATTCCGGCGACATGCCCCTTGGTGACCACGCCCTATCCAGTTGCCAGCACACGCTTAGTAGAAGTGGACCCGGTTTCCACGAAGACATAACCAGCGTGCTCAAGGTGCCAGCCAGGGGCTTCGATCTGACCCAGGGTCACAGCACTCGAAGCAGCCTGGACTGTGCGGTTCTCGGACGACCCGAACGAAGAGTGTGAGCCGGCCAGCAAACTTACTTCCATCTCCAGGAGGCTGCCCAGCACATGCACACCATAAGTCGGGCAGAAAGATCCCAAAGGCTAGGCACCGCAATGATGCCGTGCCGTGCGTAGTGTTAGCCAGGTCTGGTCCTGGGGCACCCGGGAATACCCTCCCGGCCGCAGCTTTTGGCCCATTCGGCACGGCCATACGGGTGGGAGAGAGGCTCGTGAGGAGGTAGCGGCGCGGAGTGAGGCGCAGATTCCAGCGGCCTGAGCCGGGGAGGGAACCCTCTCCGATTTCAGGCAGTTTGGGCGGCTCCCGGAAGCGTCGCCTTTGGCCCAACCGTGACCGCATCCGCAGACTTCAGCTTCAGCTTGAGCGACTCCACCAGGACGTCCAAGGGCTGGGTGATGTCGCCCAGCACATGGGCCTCGTCCGCTTCCAGCTCCTCCAGCGCGGCGAACTGGGAGTCGAGCAGCGTGCGCGGCATGAACTCATGGGAACGGGCGTCCATCCTGGCGCCGATAGTGTCGGGAGTGCCAACCAAATGGATGAAGACAACATCCGGGGCGTAGCTGCGCAACAAGTCCCTGTACCGGCGCTTCAGTGCCGAACAGGCCACAATCGGCGGGACTCCCGCGCCGCTGGCGTCCTTCCCTGCAAGCAACTCCCCCACGCGGCCCAGCCATGGCTCCCGGTCCGTGTCCGTCAGCGGAACCCCAGCGGCCATCTTCTGCTTGTTGGCTGCGGGGTGGAAGTCGTCCCCGTCATAGAACGGCATCCCCAGTTGTTGGCCCAGCCAAGCCCCGACTGTGGACTTGCCGCACCCGGAAACGCCCATCACTACCAGTGGCGCCAGCTTCCCGCTCACTGGTCTCCCCCTGGTTCCCCGAAGCTGAGGAGGACTTTGCCGGAGGTTGTGGAGTCTTTGGCGATTTCGAAGGCGTACAACGCCTCCGCGAGGGGGTATTCGTGAGTGATGACGGGCTCGATGTGCAGGGACCTGTCGGCGAGGGCCGTGATCACGTCGTCGATCTCGTTGTTGAAGCGGAACGAGCCGAGCAGCTGCAGTTCGCGGGTGATCGCCAGCGAGATGGGCACCGGCTGCATGCCGGTAGGCAGCAGGCCGACCATGACTACGGTGCCGCCGCGCACCGCGCCGCGGATGGCCGAGGCCAGCCCGTGATGGTTGCCGGAGGATTCGATCACGACGTCGGCCTCCACGGCGGCGATGGCTTCGGTGTCCGCGGCGTTGATGACCTGGTCCGCGCCCACGGCCGTGGCGATTTCCAGCGGCTTGGGATGGAGGTCGACGGCGGTGATCCGGGCGGCGCCGGCGCGTTTGAGGACTGCGACGGTGAGGGCGCCGATGGGGCCGGAGCCGATGACCAGCGCGGTCTTGCCCTTGACGTCACCGGCGCGCGACACTGCGTGCCAGGCCACGGACGCGGGCTCGATAAGTGCCGCGGTGCGCAGGTCCACGCCCTTGGGCAGCGCCCGGAGCATCTGTACCGGCAGCGTCACGTACCGGCTGAACGCCCCGTCCGTGTGCGGGTAGCGGGCCGCGCTGCCCAGGTACGTGCAGCCAGGGGACAGGTTCGGCCGGCCCGCCGGGTATTTTGCCGCGCCTGGGCCCGGGGTGGCGGGGTGGACGGCGACTGCGGTCCCGGCCTCCGGGCCGGTACCGTTGGCCGCGGCCCGGACCACGGTCCCGGAGATTTCGTGGCCCAGGACGAGCGGGGCCTTCAGGATGGACTCCCCGGCCGCGCCGTGCAGCCAGTAGTGCAGGTCCGAGCCGCAGATGCCGCCGTACCGGACCTCCACTACCGCCTCATCCGGGGCGGGTTGGGGCAGCGGGACCTCGTCGATGCGCAGGTCGCCGGCCGCATGGGCCACCAGGGCCGGGCCGGTTGCCGGGAGTTCCTCGGTGATTGAAGCCATCAGACCACCACCGTCATTCCGCCATCGATGAAGATGGTCTGCCCGTTCACGAAGTTGGACCCGTCCGAGGCCAGCCACACCACGGGACCGGCCAGATCCTCCACGGTGCCCCAGCGGTGCGCGGGTGTCCTGCCCAGGATCCACGAGTTGAACTCCTCGTCATCCACCAGGTTCTGCGTCATTTCGGTGTGGATGTAGCCGGGAGCGACGGCGTTGATCTGCAGCCCTGAGGCGGCCCATTCTGCGGTCATGGCGCGGGTGAGATTGCGCAGTCCGCCTTTGGCAGCGATGTACGGGGCGATGGTGGGGCGGGCCAGGTCGGCCTGGACAGAGCAGATGTTGATGATCTTGCCGCGGCCCCGGGTGATCATGTGCCGGGCGGCTTCGCGGCCCACCAGGAAGGCGCTGGTGAGGTCCGTGGAGAGGACGCGTTCCCAGTCGGCCACATCGAGATCCAGCATGGGGACGCGGTGCTGGATCCCGGCATTGTTCACCAGGATCTCCAGCGGACCCACGTTCTCTTCGATCCAGCGGATGCTGCGGGCGGCGGCGCCGTCGTCGGTCACGTCGAAGGCAATGCTGTGGATCCGGCCCGGCGGAAAATCAGCCGCCATTGCCGCCGCGGCAGCCTTGAGCCGCTCCTCGCTGATGCCGTTCAGCACCACTGTTGCTCCGGCGTCGGCCAACGCCCGCGCAAGCGCCGAACCGATACCCCTGCTCGAACCCGTCACCAGGGCAACACGGCCCGTCAGGTCAAACAACGCGCTCATGCGAACGGCCCCTGCTGGACGAGGTTGGCGGGGGTTTCGCCGGCGGCGAGGGCCTCGAGCTGGCGCTTCAGGAGTTTGAGGATCCGTGGTTCGAAGGCTGAGGCATTACCGCCAATGTGAGGGGTGATGAGGGCGTTTTCCGCCGACCACAGCGGGTGGCCGGCGGGCAGCGGTTCGGGATCGACGACGTCGATGGCGCACTGCAGGCGGCCGGACGCCACTTCCCGGGTCAGGGCGTCCGTGTCCACCACGGCGCCGCGGCCCACATTCACCACGAGGGCGCCGTTTGGCAGGGCGGCCAGGACGTCCCGGCCCACCAGGTGGTGGGTCTTGTCGTTCAGCGGGAGGACCGAGACCAGGATGTCGTGGCCGGCGGCGAGCTCCACCAGTTCGTCCGGGCCGTGGACCTGTCCGTCCGCGTCCGTCCGGGCTGAGCTTCCCACCCGGGTCACGGTGACTTCGAAGGGCTCGAGACGGCGGGCAAGTTCCTTGCCGATGCCCCCGATGCCCAGCAGCAGGACCTTCCGGTCTGCCAGAGACTGGCGGCGCTGCGGCTTCCAGCTTTCAATCTGCTGGTCCTTGACGGCCTGGTCAATGCCGCGCAGCTTGGCCAGGATGAGCCCCACGGCCAGCTCCGCCGTGGCAGCTGCGTGGACGCCTGAGGCGTTTGCCACTGCGGCGCCCTGCCCGGCAGCCTCGCGGACGCCGTCGTACCCTGTTGACTGGGTCTGCACGAACTTAAGGTTCGGGACCTTGGCCAGCGAACCTATCACCGCCCCCGCGTCGATGTAGGGCAGGATGACGCCGTCGATGTCACCCAGCTCCTCCCCCGGTTCGTCCTTCATGTCCCACACCACGCCCCGCAGGCCTTCGGGGAGTGGTGAGAGGTCAGCCAGGAGCTGGGGCTCGGGGAAACTAACGGTTCGTACTAACTGCATCGTGAGGGCCTATCGGTTGGGCGGTGGAAAGGTAGTTCCCGGGTTTGGGCGTCGGGCGGCTTTAGTCGGAGTCCCCGCGACGGTCGAAGGTGAGGCCGCCGGGGACCTGGAAGGTGGGCATGAGTTCCAGCATGCCCACGTTGACGTGGCGCGGGGTTTCGATGGCGTAGTCCAGGGCGTTGACGATGTCGTCGGTGGTCAGCGACTCGTAGCCCTCGTAGTACGTTTGCCAGGCTTCTTCCATGGCCTCGGGGCTGCCGCCCATGTTGCGGCCAAAGATCTCGGTTTCCACGCGGCCGGGGCAGATTTCGGTGACGCGGATCCGCTTGCCCACGGTGTCGTTGCGGAGCTGCCGGGAAATTTGGTGCACTGCGGCCTTGGTGGCGTGGTAAACGGTGTGGCCGTAGAAGTTGTAGATGCCCGCGATGGAGCTGATGTTGACCACGTGGCCGAGGTCCCGTTCCACCATGCCGGGCAGGACCAGCCGGGTGAGCTGCAGGAGCCCGCGGAGGTTGACGTCGATGAGTTCGTCGATGTCCTGCTCGGAGGAATCCAGGATGTTGCCCGGCCTGGAGACGCCGGCGCAGTTGACTAGGACGTCCACTTTCAGGTCATTGACGACGGCGGTCAGGGCGGCGGTGTCGGTCAGGTCCACCACATGCGGGACTGCTCCGGTGCGGTCGGCAAGCTCGGTGAGGCGTTCCTCGTTGCGGGCCACCGCATGGACGGTGAGGCCGCGCTTGGCCAGCCGTTCGGCGATGGCGGCGCCCATGCCGGTGGAAGCTCCGGTGACGAGGGCGGTGGTGTAGTCGGAAAAAGGCATTGGTACTCCAAAGTGGTGGAATTCGGGCGGGCTCTTGTGTCCGGCAATGGGCTGGACGCAGGAGCCCCGGGTTGGCAGGGGTTAGGGATCGCGCAGCGGTTCGTGGGCGCGGTCCTTGGCTGTGGGAAAAGCGTTCATGATGTTCAGGATCCTGACGCTGGGCTGAGTTCATGCCAGCGCTGGCCGGCGCCGATGCCGAGGAGTCCGAAGACTGTGTTGATAGTGTTCCGGAGCCTGTCCAGTTCAAGGCAGGCGGCGCGGTGCATGGCTGTTGCCTCAGCAACGGTTGTCTTTCTGAAGGTGATGGTGTGTCCAGGTCTGGCTTGCGCCAGGACGTCCAGTGAGCGGCTCGTGACCACGGCCAGGACCGGGTAGCCCGCCGTCACGCCGCGTCCCCGGTGCAGCACCAGCAGTTCCTCGCGGGACGGGATCTCGATGGCCCCGACCGGAACACCGCGGGAGAGCACTTCGGACGTGAGCTGACGCTCAGGAAGGGCACCACCGAGCCGCAGCCCAATGTGGTTGCTGCGGGGGCTCACCGTGTACTGCGTGGTGAACAGCAGGTCCGCCGTGTCACCAAATTCCGCCACGTCCGGCCCGTCCGTGACATCGATGACCGGATTGGTGGTGAACTCGGGTTTGGTGAGGCCCAGCCGGAACAGCGGCAGGCCAAAGTGCGGCTGGGTGATGGGCGCTGTGGTCTTCCGGGTTTCCAGGCGGAAGCCCTCCACGAGCTTCAACCCGAAGCCCACCACAGTGTCAGGGGCGCAGCTACCCAGCAGGCTGGGGACCGTGAAGGATCCGTGGACGGCGATGTAGGCGCGCAGTCCGGTCCGGATTCCCCGAACGGCCACGACTTCGCCGGCCCGGACGGACACCGGCTCCCATTGCGGGCATTCGCGGCCGCCCACGGTGAGGTCCAGGGGCGCTCCGGTGACGGCGATCAGCAGGTCGGTGGTGGCACGCATCCGGAAGTCCAGCGCAGTGAGTTCGAATAACGGATCGTTGTCTTCGTTGCCGGCAAGGATGTTCGCGGCCTTGGCCGAGAATTGGTCCAGGGCCCCGTTAACCGGCAGCCCGAACGCCGGGCCTTTCGTCCGGCCGAGGTCGGTGACCACGGAGTGGCCAGGCTGCAGGATAATCAGCGAGCCGGTCATGGCCGGGCCTCCAGGAACTTCCCCGTGAAGTTTCCGAAGTCCTCCGCGGGAATGCGGTAGAAGCGCAGTTCGTCACCCGGAACATAGGGCACCAGGGGTTCGCGTGCCGCGTCCAGGACTGTTAAAGGGGTCTGTCCGATGACGCACCAGCCACCCGGAGCCACGGCGGGCGCGATCACTGCCTGGCGTCCGGCAACTGACACCGCACCTGCGGGAACGGACAGCCGTGGGTCCTTGAGCCTGGGCACGGGGACTGGGAAGTCGGGTCCGTCCATCATGGGAGATCCTGCCGGCGCGCCCAGGCAGCGGATGACGTAGGTTTTGGCCGTATGCCTGGCGATGACGTCCTCAACGTCCAGGCCCTGGTGTTCCGCGACGCGTTCCAGGTCGGGCCCGTAGTCCCCGCCGTACACCACGGGAACCTCGAAGCGGCGCGGTTCCCGCACTGTGGGGCCGGTGAAGTCCAGCTGGCGCATTCCCAGGAGGACGAACGCCCGGACCTGCCGGGCTGAGGTGACGTAGGGGTCGAATTCCACCAGGACCGAGTCGTAGGTGGGAACGGCGCCGTAAATGCCGTCGACGCCGGCCGTGGCCAGCCAGCCAGCCAGGGAGTGCACCGTGGCCCAGTTCGCTTCTGCATCACCGGAACGTGCCACCACCCGCAGGGCGGCGTCTCCGGATTCGAAAATAGCCAGCGCTGTCGGCGTTGTCGTTGCGGCCATCGTCAGGACACCTTCTGCTTTGCGGCGAGCACCTCTGCCAACGGGGCGATGGTGACGCCCGCGGCAATCAGTTCGCTGCGGATCAGGCGGGCCAGTTCGACGGCGCCAGGGTTGTCGCCGTGCAGCAGCACCGTGTCTGCCTGGATGGCGATGTCCCTGCCAGAGGCAGTCTCGATCAGTCCTTCACGTACCATCCGCACGGTGCGCTCGACGATGACGGTGGGGTCATGGATCACGGCGCCGGGCTGGCTGCGCGGCACCAGTGTGCCGTCATCCTGGTAGGCGCGGTCCGCGATGCCGACAATGGCTACCCGCAGGCCGCGCTCCGCGGCGGCGGTGGCGAGTTCACCATCCTGCGCAAGGATGATCAGGGCGGGATCCACGCGCACGGCGGCATCCGCTACGGCTCCCGCATAATCGGCGCGTGTCGCCACCAGGTTGCCCAGGCGGCCATGCGGGGCAAGGTGGGAGACGGAACCGCCGTGGTAGGCGGCAAACGCTGACAGGGCTCCCAGCTGGTAGATGACGTCGGTGCGGACCTCGTCAGCGGTGAGGTCCATGGCCCGGCGGCCGAAGCCGCGGAGGTCCGGGAAGCTCGGATGGGCGCCGATGCCAACTCCCGTCCGGACACATTCAGCCACCGTGGCGTCCATGATGTCGGGGTCCCCTGCGTGGAAGCCGCAGGCGATGTTGGCGCTGGACACGATCTCCAGCAGGGCTTTGTCGTCACCGATCGAGTAGGCTCCAAAACCTTCACCAAGATCCGCTACGAGATCGACTGTGGGCATTACGGGCCTTTCTCTGCCGGGTTCTGCGGGTGTAAATGAGTGTGGCATCGGAATTTGAGCTACACAAAGACGAATACGGTATCTCCCTATAGGGAACAGCTATGACCTTCGCCGGCGCTATTGGCCGCCGATCGCAAAAGATGTATGCGGCTTTTGTTTGGCAACTGCAAAAACGGTGCTGCTAAGAAACTCTTTCCCCGCCTATGCTAGAAACATATGCAGTCATCAAAATCGGCGATGGCTTGGCGGGGATAGAATGTCTTGGTCATTGGAAAGTCATCTGCAATTAACCTATGCCCGAGACTCGGATCACACAAAGACGTAATGCCTGTCCCGCCATAGCGCCAACGTATGACCCCGCATGCTGTGCCGTCCCCGCCGGAAAAGAGGAGCGCTATGGACACCCGGAAGCTGGCGTACTTCGTCAAGATCGTCGACTCAGGAAGCATCACCAAGGCGGCCGCCGCCCTCCACGTGGCCCAGCCCGCGCTGAGCCAGCAGGTGTCCGCCCTGGAAACGGAACTGAAGCAGCGGCTCCTGATCCGGAGCAAGCAGGGCGTGGAGCCCACGGCGGCCGGCCATACCCTGTACCGGCACGCGCAGACCATCCTGCGGCTGGTAGAGCAGGCCAGAATCGACGTTGCAGCCTCCGGCGCTGCCCCCTCAGGCCGCGTCTCCATTGCCATTGCGCCGTACAGCATGGCGTCCAGCCTTACCCCGCGGATCATCAGCGAGGTGGGCCGGCGCTACCCGGACATCGTCCTCCACGTCACCGAAATCTATGGCGGCGTGCTCAGCGAGGCCATCAAGAACGGGCGCCTGGACATGGCGCTCATCTACGAGCCCGGACCCATCCGTGGGGTGCACTTCACCACTTTGATCGTGGAGGACCTGTACCTGATCGTGAATGCCCGCCGGGAACTGCCGGTAGCTGGGGACGCCGACAGCATCACGCTCGAAGAGGTGGCCACGGTTGGGCTCTTCCTGCCCGAACAAATCCACACCCTGCGGCAGGTGGTGCAGGCAGGCATCGAAAACAAGGGCCTGGAGCTGAAGCTGGTGGGCGAAGTGGAATCGGTCCCGTCCCTCACCCGGCTGCTGCGCACGGACCTCGGGGCAACCATCCTGCCAAAGTCGGCCGCGGATGCCCTGTTCCACGAGGAGGACTTCCGGGTCCTGCGGATCGTCGAACCTGCACTGCAGTGCAAAATCGCACTGTGCACCCCGGACCATGAGCCCCTGTCCGAAGCCGGTTCAGCGGTCCTGCTGGTACTGAAGGAAATGCTCCAGGAAATGCTCCGCAGCAAATATCCGCCCATTCCCGGTCAGTGAACGGAGGGCATCATAAGGGCGGCTTATCAGGGCACTTTTGTTTTGTCTTATTCAGGGCTTAACGGACGTTCTAGGATAAAAGCCATAAAGGTCCGCTGAAACAGCGTTCACCTCGGCAATAATTTCCCGGAGCCCACCATGAAAAAGATCACCAGCCTGCGATACCGGAAAACAGCGGAAAGAAGAATCCAGCTCAAAGCAAGCACCGGTTCACACTGCCCCACCAACGGCTTCTGGCGGCCGGAGGATGGCCCGTCCGCGGAGCCGGTATTCGTGTTTGAGGGCAGCATGATGCCGCCGGGCAAAAACGGCTCCACCATGTGGTACCTGGACGACTCTCAGGTGGGTCCGCCCGCCTATCTCCTGCCCGGTATGAATTAAGCCAGTACCCGGCCGCACGGGGGCAGCAAGAGGCAAAGCCCGGAGTTCCGAAAGGAACCCGGGCCTCTTGGTTTTAACAGAGAGTTGCTGCGTAACTGTCGTCACAACGAAGGAGTCATGACGGCAGTTACGCAGCAACGCAGGAGCTACATCGCAGGTTGCAGTTCAGCATCCTCGACCAGCAGGCCCTTCGCCTTCAGCACATCCGTCAGTTTGCACAACTCGATGGTGGTCCCCCCTTCCTTGTAGCGGCGAATGAGGTCGTCCTCCGCGTCAACGCGTGCCTGCGACAGCTTGATGACTTGCTCGATCTCATCCTTGCGGACCACCACCACACCGTCGGCGTCACCCAGGAGGACATCGCCCGGGTAGACAATCTCATCACCAAACACCAGTGGATGGTTGATGGGCCCAATGGTTTCCTTGACCGTCCCCTTGATGCAGATACTGCCGGAGAACACCGGCAATCCAAGTTCGATCAGGTCCTTGGTGTCGCGGACGCCGGAGTCCGTGACCATACCGGCCAGGCCCTTCGCCTTCATGGCGTTGCCCAGCACATCGCCGAAAGTCCCCGCCTCTTCGTACTCACCGGCGGACACCAGGACAACATCGCCCTTCTGCGCATAGTGGATGGCCACCTGGAGCATCAGGTTGTCCCGGGGTGCACAGACCACGGTGACGGCGGGTCCGCAAAAGGACATGCTGCGGTCGATGGGCTTAATCCTGGAGCTCAGGGCGCCCTTGCGGCCCTGTGCTTCATGCACTGTGGCGGAGGAAAACTTGGAAAGGCGCTGAATGGCGTCCTCCGAGGGCCGGTCGAATTTCGTTTTGACGTGGATCATGGGGAGCTCCTGTTGTTGGAAAGAGTAGGCAAGGGGAAGGTTGGGTCAGGCCAGCGCCGTGACGGCCTTTTCGATGGCGGCAATGGATTCCTCGATCACCGGCAGCCCGGTGGCGTAGGAGATCCGGAAGTAGGGGCTTAGCCCGTAGGCCGAACCCTGGATAACGGCAACAGAGGCTGCTTCCAGCAGGTACAGCGTGAAGTCCTCGTCGTTGGTGATCTGCTTGCCATCGGGGGTCGTCTTGCCGATGACCCCGGCACAGTTGACGTAGGCGTAAAAGGCGCCATCCGGCGTCGCGCATTGCAGGCCCTTGACGGCGTTCAGCCCGCTGATTGCCGCATCGCGCCGTTCGCGGTACACGTCCACGCTTTCGTGGACGAATGCCTGGTCTCCGGTAAGTGCCGCGGCAGCAGCTGCCTGGCTGATGGAAGACGGGCAGGAGGACATCTGGGACTGCAGCTTGTTGATGGCAGCCACCAGGGGCCCCGGCCCACCGGCATAGCCCAAGCGCCAGCCCGTCATGGCATAGGCCTTGGAGACGCCATTCGTAACCAGCACACGGTCCTTGAGCTCAGGGGCAACGGCCACCAGGCTGGTGATGTGCTCTTCGCCGAAGTGGATCTCGTCGTAGATTTCATCCGTGAGGACGTAGACGGCCGGATGGTCCTTGAGGACGGCGGCCAGTCCGGCCAATTCCTCACGGGAGTACACCGCTCCTGTGGGGTTGGAGGGGGTGTTGAGGATGACCCACTTGGTGCGCTCCGTCAGTGCCCCTGCCAGGGCGCCAGGGGTGAGTTTGAAGCCAGTATCCTCGCCGCAGGAAACGATCACAGGGGTGCCTTCGTTGGCGAGCACCATGTCCGGGTAGGAGACCCAGTAGGGTGCGGGGATGACGACCTCGTCGCCTTGGTCCAGGGTGGCCATGAATGCGGTGAAGATGACCTGCTTGCCGCCGCCGCCGATGGTGATCTCACCCGGCGTGTACTGCTGGCCGGTTTTGCGCTGCAGCGTCTGCAGGATGGCCTTCTGCAATTCGGGCGTCCCGGTCACCGACGTGTATTTGGTTTCACCCCGGCCGATGGCTGCGATGGCAGCGTCCTTGATGTGCTGCGGTGTATCAAAATCCGGCTCGCCGACCGTCAGGTCCAGGATCCGGCGGCCCTCGGCCTTGAGCTCCCGCACGCGTGCCGCCGCGGCAACGCTGGGTGAGGATTTGATACGGGTAACGCGTGATGCGGGCACGAATTCAGGCATGTTCTCTTCCAGGCTTCCGGTACGGATGAGGGTGGTTCATTCGAGCCTAGGGAAGGAGCCATGCTCTTGGATAAGACCTAAAGTGCGTGGACAGATAAGCAGCCCTTATGACGGGGCAGGCCAGAACTTTCGCGTATTGCTCCATGCACTTTCGGTATTGCCTCCCGGGCTTGCCCGCGGCGTAACCTGCAGGGTGGAGAGACCTGAGGAAGGCACAGCGCCGGCCCCCGGCACGTTCCTTCCAGACCGCCGGGACAAACCGCGGGAAAAGTGCCCCTGCTGCTGGGAAGCCGCGTTGACATGGAAACAGCACCAACGAAAGACAAGGAGCAAAGGTGCCCGGTAGAGGGATTTACGAACGGATACTTGCGCGTACGGCCGGCACCGGGACGGGCGGTTTCGGCGTGGCCGCCTACCGGTACCGGGGCGTGCCGAAGCCGGACCCCGCTACTGCCCGCGCCCAACAAGCGCTGGCCATGCTGGCCCAGCTGCGGACGACTATCGCGCTCCGGTCCAGCCGGGTGCGTGCCCTCACCGCCGAGCTGGGTGACTGCGTTGCCCAGGCCGTGTGCGACGGCGTGAAGGTTGCCGCCGTCGCAAAGGCCGCGGGCCTGCCTGCCGCCAGTATCCGGTCTGCCGCGCTGGCACGCGGCGAGCTGTACCCGTCGGGCCAAACCCGAAACCGCCATCTGGACCTCATTGCAGGATTGGCCGCGGAGTTGGCGGTGGCCGAACGCACCCGGAGTGCCGCGGAAGAAGAACGCACGCAGGTACTGGCCCTGGCCAGGAAATCCCGACTGCTTGACGACTACCAACTTGCCGGGGCAAGCGGCCTGAAGTCCGACGAGATCCGCAAAGTGACCAGGGGCGTGGGCTTGCGCGTGGCCTAGCCGCAAGGATCGTCCCGGCTGATCCGCTGCCCGCCGTCCTTCACCCCGTTGTCCCTTGCGGACGCCGGCGTAGACGAGTTCCGGCTTACTTCACGCCTCCGCTCTGGCGGCGACTGGCAACCAAGCGTAGCGTCTTTTCGAAGAGGCCGCGGCGAGCACGGTGTCTGCTTGTGCGGCGCTTCGGTGGTCGCGGAGGAGGCCAGAATGGCGGGGTGGAATGCGGATACGGCGGCCGGTCCACTAGGGGCTGGCTCTGTGACGTTGGTCGAGGGCTCATCCTTCTGTACTTCGTCGTCCAACGGGGATATTCAGGCCGACCGTCCGCACGGCCTCTTCGTGGCCGACGTCAGGATCCTTTCTGCCTGGCGACTCACAGTGAATGGACAGGCGCTTGAACCACTCACAGCAGAGACAAAGGAGCCGTTCCGTGCCGCATTTGTTGCAAGGATCCCCCGGTCCGACGGCTACGCGGACAGCCCACTTATCGTGGAACGGCTGCGGGAAGTCGGGGCCGGCCTCCAGGAGCAGCTCACCGTCCACAACTACTCCCAGGAGCCGGCTGAGTGCCTCATCGTTCTGGAAACGGGGGCCGACTACGCGGACCTCTTCGAGGTGAAGGAGGCACGTATCCGGCGACAGTGGGAGCAAACACGAGAAGCCGACGACGGGATGCTCACCATTCGGGGCAGTTGGCAGGACGTCCGCAAAGGCACCGCCATCCACGTACCTGGTGCCGACATTTCCGGTAACACCGTCCAGTATCGGGTGTCCGTACCCGCTCATGGGCAATGGAGCACAGTCCTGACCGTTCTGCCCACCAACGATGGAGCCCACGCACCGGCTTTCGCCCATTCCGAGGGGGATTGCCTGTCCCCCCGAGACCGCCGCCGGCGGGAGTGGGTGGCGAAAATCCCCGAACTGCAGGTAGCCAACCGTTCCGTGGAACGGACCCTGCGCCGCAGTTATGACGACCTGGGCGCTCTGCGGATCGAGGACCCCGACCATCCGGAGCGCGTCGTCGTCGCCGCCGGGGCGCCCTGGTTCATGACCCTGTTCGGAAGGGACTCCTTGTGGGCCTCGGTGATGGCTATGCCGGTAGACCCTTCGCTGGCCCTGGGCACACTCCAGACCCTCGCCGATCGCCAAGGCACCGTGGTGGACCCCATGACGGAAGAGGAACCCGGCAAGATCCTCCACGAGGTCCGGCTCGATGTCTCCAGCGGCCTGTCCCTGGGCGGCAAGTCGAACTACTACGGCAGCGTGGACGCCACTCCCCTGTTCCTGATGGTGCTCGGTGCGGTCAGTCGTTGGGGATTCGCCGCGGACACCATCAAGGCCCTGCTGCCCCACGCCGACCGCGCACTGGACTGGATCGTGAACTACGGCGACAAGGACGGCGACGGCTTCGTCGAGTACCAACGGCTCAACGATCAGGGGCTGGTCAATCAAGGCTGGAAAGACTCCTGGGACGGCATCAACTTTGCCGACGGCAGCCTGGCCGAGCCACCAATCGCGCTCTGCGAGGTACAGGCCTACGTCTACGTCGCCTACCTGTCACGGGCATGGCTGGCCTACGAGGCCGGTGACATGGCATTGGGCAACGACCTCACCGATCGCGCTGCCCGGCTGAAGAAGCAGTTCAACGAGCAATTCTGGATCCCGGAGCGAGGGTACTACGCCATCGCGCTCGACGGCAGGAAACGGCAGGTTGATGCCTGTGCCTCGAACATGGGGCACTGCCTGCTTCAAGGTCTGATCGACGAAGACAAAGCACCGCAAGTCGCCGCGCACCTGATGTCACCGGAAATGTTCAGCGGCTGGGGCGTACGCACCCTGGCCAGCAACATGGGCGCCTACAACCCGGCCAGCTACCACAACGGGTCCGTTTGGCCCCACGACAACGCCATCATCACGGCGGGGCTCCTCCGGTACGGCTTCGTCGCCGAAGCGCAGAAAATCGCCACCGGGATGATGGACGCGGCAGAGTTCTCCGACGGCCGCCTCCCGGAACTGTTCTGCGGCTTCAGCCGGGACCACCTCGCCACTCCCGTTCCCTACCCCACCGCCTGCTCGCCTCAGGCATGGGCAGCCACCGCACCCATCCAGATCGTGTCCAGCCTGATGCGCTACGACCCGGTCGTGTCTGCCGGCGGCGTGTGGCTCGATCCCGTCCTCCCCGAATCCTTCGGGGACCTGCACATCTCCAACGCCCCGCTTGGCAATGGCCGCATCACCATCGACATCGCCGGCTCAGTCCCGTCCGTCCAGGGACTACCCCCGGGGATGGCCCTTCACCGGGGACACCGACCGTGGATGTCCGAATTGGTGGAGGAAGCGGTGCAGCGTCGTGGAAATAGTCGCCCCTCGTCAAACCCTCTTCGTTAGGGAACCACGTCGAGCTTCCTGTTGTCCAAGGCCTCCCGTTCTTCGCCTCTATGCCATAACGAATCGCTATGTAGGTACATAAAAGCGGACTTTGTGTGACCCACACCGCAAACGTTAACTTGATGTCTGGGGCCGGTCCGCAAAGCCGTAAACACGACTTGCGAGAGAGCTCACAGCAGGACCAACCGGATATTCCACTCGAAATCTCTTTCCCAGAGCCCAGGTGTAGCGGCAGCCGGTGTTCACCCAATCACCCACGGAGACGAAATGACTGAAACCTTACTTCCGAAGAAGACCCCGGTCAGGGCCGCGGTCGCGGCCTGGATCGGCACGACGCTGGAGTACTACGACTTCGCCGTGTACGGCACCTCGTCCGCGTTGATTCTGAACGTCCTCTTCTTCTCGCCCGAGCTCCCCCAGGGCATCAGCGTGCTGCTCGCCATGGTCACCTTCGCGGTCGGCTACGCGGTACGCCCGCTCGGCTCTCTCATCCTGGGGCCGCTGGGTGACCGCCGCGGCCGCAAGTTCGTCATGATGATCACGCTGTTCGGCATCGGCGGCTGTACCTTCCTGATCGGGTGCCTGCCCACGTACGCCCAAATCGGTCCTCTTGCTCCGATCCTGCTCGTGCTGATCCGCGTCATCCAAGGACTGTGCCTTTCCGGCGAGCAGCCCAGTGCCATCACCATGAGCCTGGAGCATGCTTCCGAGGGCCGACGCGGCTTCCTTGCGAGCTTCACCACGTTGGGATCCTCCTCCGGCACGCTGCTCACACTGCTGGTCTTCATCCCGATCGCAGCCATGCCCTCGGAGCAGTTGCTGAGTTGGGGTTGGCGGCTTCCATTCTGGGCCTCTGCCGTCGTAGTCGTCGCTGCATACCTGATCCGCCGCCACATCCAGGAGCCGCCTGAGTTCGTAAAGGTCCAGACCGCCAAGGTGAACGTCGCCCCCCTCAGGCACCTTTTGCGCTTCCACTGGCGCGCGGTGCTGCGGATCGTATTCTGTGCGCTCATCGCGGGCACAAGCTACATGATGCAGACCTTCTCGGTGGCGTTCGGGACCGCCGGATACAAGCTGGATAAGCCGACCATGCTCCTGACGACCACAGTCTCGGCAGTGATCGCCCTCGGAATCACGCCCCTGGCAGGATTCCTTGTGGACAAGATCGGCCGCAAAACGATGTTCCTCATCGCAACGGGCGGCGTAGGAATCACGATGGTGCCCTACCTCTGGTCAATCACGACCGGCAACTGGTCGCTGATCTTCCTGTTTGGCATCGTCAACTACTCCCTCTTCTACTCAATGGTTAATGCGTCCTGGCCCGCGTTCTTCGCCGAGATGTTCCCCGGCCGGCTGCGCGTCTCCGGGCTCGCCCTTGGCACCCAGATCGGCTTCGCCATTTCGGGCGTCATCGGCCCCGTACTCTCGACAGCACTCGCTGGCCCCGATCTGAAAGATTGGGTCGGCCCGTCCATGGTCGCGCTCGGGTTCATGGTCCTGGCAGGGATCTCAGCCCTCACCGCGAAGGAGACCAAAAAGTACACGCTCAAGGAACTCGACGAGGTGCAGCAGAGTGAGCGGGAGACGGCCGTCCTCACGGCCGCGACCGTGTCCGCGGGCACAGCTACAGCTACCCACGGCCTCGCTGGTTAGCCTGGAATGCAGATGTGACGGGTAATCCGCCCCTGAGCTGATCGCGAACTGGCTGTACGGGGCGCAACATTCGTTACGTCGTGAATACGTGAAGACCTCTTAGTCTTGGTGGCCGTTACACACCGCCAACGACTAAGAGGTCTTCGTGTTCCGCCCGTAATGCCGTCTGGCCTTTCTTTTCTGACAAGGGTGGCAGAATTTCATATGCCCAACCCTGACAATTGACCGGGGCCTACAGGCACTCCAATAAGGAAGACATAAGTGTGGACTTTTCACACCTCATTCGGCAGGACCAACACTCACCGCAACTCCCCCGGGTAACAATAGCGGCCTCCCAAGTCCGTTCCGAGTCACGGAGGTGCGTCATGTCGCACCCACAGCCCCGTGCCGTCGACAGGTGCGTGCCACCGAGCTAACCCGAAGGAACGGAAACGAGGCACTGCAAGGACCCTGTGACAGCAGGCGGAAAACCCACCAGCCAGGGACTTGACCCCGCCACCCACACACCTGAATAGGCCACGCTACGGCCAGGCCACAGCCGGCGAACCAACCCCGTGTGAGTGACGCCACCACAATCTTTGTCACCGCGTTAAAAGCAAAAACCCCTCTGACGAGGGGATATGCTGTGCCCTAGGTGGGACACGAACTACATTCAAACCCTGGAAAACACCGGAAACTCCGGAAAACATGTGGAATCCTAAACAGTCCAACCGGTGTGCGACCCACTTCGACGGTGGAATTGTGGACGTTGTCCACGCCCCCATTTGCCCCTGAAATGTGTCCCACACGCCAGCCCGGCATGGCCGGCCCGGCATCCGGAGAGCTATGTGGATGGCGCCACAACGTCCTCCAGTACTGACCTGTCGAAGAAACGGATCTCGCCCGTTGCCTCGAAGAACACCGGAACTACTGATGTGCTCAAGTCTTTGGAAGTTTCGTAGATTTCAGCCGCACCCCCGTGCTTCCTGGCAATTGTTCCGACCAGCTCCGTACCGCGAACCCGAACAGTTCGATATTTGTAGCTCATCATGGCTCCTTCGTCGGCTAGGGCACACCCTACCCCTTGGGAGTCCCGCTTCGGGAGGTCGTCTCCTACAGCGCCAACACCTTCGGTGGCGGCGTCGGATCACATCTCCATAAACGCAGTGGAAGCGTCGAACTGCACTCGAGTCCTTATCAAACACTGCAGAAATGGCTGCCGTCCGAATGGGCAGGCGGCACAGCTACCAGGGCATCCACCCACCGTCCCCATACTCAGGGAAACCGGCCCCAGTCACCGCGGGCACCGCCGAGCCGATGGGGATCAAACACCCCTCGCCCCTGAAATAGGTCCGAACTCTGTGGCCGGCCGGCAGCGACCCAGGATATGCCTTTCGGCTATCTCAAAGTGAGGCCAAACCCGACAAGCCCACGCAGCAGCCAACGAAGCAGAGCCAATACGATCAGCAGGGGTCCTTGGCGCCGGACTTAAGGCCAGCCAGCTGGCCCTGCTCTGCAGTTGCACGCTTGCGTCTCCCCATCCGGTGGAGCTGGAAAGCGTGGTGAAGAGCTTGGACAGGCAGCCCGAAAATTTTATACTCCGTCGTGAGACCGGCAGAAGTTGTGTCACCTCTACTCCCTATCTAGCGCCCATCACATTCCCCTCCCGAATCCCAGTGAATTAGGACCTTGATGTTCCTTGGGTACGCTCAAACCGGACGTAGACGCCGGAAAAGGGAAGACTTGGCCTCGAGACTAAGCTGTCGCTTTTCCTTGCACGGCCCGGCAGCCAGCCTCATTATCGCGTTGGCCCCGAATGGAAATGGGCGGGAACTCACCGGCGACGTCGCCAGTGCCGTCCGCGACTTTTCCAGCGAGGAACAGGGCTACCACGAGACCCCAAGCCCCGCCGAACCCAGGTGACCGCCATCGGCGGTGCGATCGGCACCGGCTTGTTCATGGGAGCCGGGGCCCGGCTTCAGCTTCGGGCGTACTGACTTGTCTGTCTGGTTTTCGTGTAGTGTCTGCTGGTGATGGTCCACACATATGACTTACCGACCGCCGTCGATGATCTCGCCTCTGCTCCCCCGCGGGTGGCCTCTGGTGGCGCCAGGGAACGCATCCTGGACGCCGCTTACGAGCTGTTCCTACACCGGGGCATCCGCGATGTCGGCATCAATGAGTTGATCTCGAGGGCCGGGGTCGCCAAAGCCACGTTCTACACGCACTTCACGTCAAAGGATGAACTGGTCCTTGCCTACCTGCAGCGCTGCCACCAGGACCTGACCGTTGAGGCGATCATCGCCGACACCGGAAGGCGGACCGCGAACCCCGCTGGCCGGATAATGGCTATTTTTGATGTCCTGGATGGGTGGTTCCGCCAGGATGACTTCCAGGCCTGCGCCTTCGTCAGCACCATGCTGGAAATGGGCCCCGCCCACCCACTGGGAATTGCATCCATCGAGTATTTAGCGCAGGTCCGGGTGTTCATACGGGCCCTGGCCGTGGAGGCCGGCCTTGAACAACCCGACATTTTCGCCCGCTCTTGCCACATCCTGACAAAGGGTTCGATTATTTCAGCGGTCGAGGGAGACCGGGAGTCAGCGGTCTTCGCCAAACGGATGGCTGCTTCCCTCATACGCGACCACGGAGGTGAGGTCCCGATCGCCCCCTGACGTTTCGTTATCCGCGGACATTGTTCTCCGTTCTCTTGGCGGTTCCAAGATGCTGCAGCCCCTTTATCCACCATTCCGTTGAAGGAACAGGAGCCATTAGAAATGGAAACCCCGGACTACGCCCGTTTTGTTCAGGAATGCATTGCCGCCGATGCGGCCGATGACCACATACGCACGGAAGACCAGTTCTACGGCGTGTACCTGAGCTGGTGCGCACTGCAAGCACAAATCCCCGGCCCCTGCGAATCGTTTTGGGCGGCGATGTTCCAGCAGGGCATCCACGAACGACGCGCCAACGACGACCGGTGCATACGGCCGGGACTTCGAATGACCGGTCCGGCCGCTCTGGACTACATCCTCGCCAGCCAACCAAGCTTGGTCTGACTAAGGCTTCTGCCAACTCAGGCGCGTGGACCTGACGGGCTCGACTAAAATACTCTCGTTGCGGGTATCCGATGAAATGGAGTGCCGCTAGTGAAAGGGACACCAATGTCAAGCAATCTGCGCATCACCCCTGCCGACCCGTTTCCCGAGGATCTGGAAACACTAAAAGACGAGAAACTGCAGGTTCTCGACAGCCAGGTCCAACGCCAAATCGACCACGAAATCGTGACCGATGGTGAGTCTCACCCGGAGACCGAGTTCCGCCACTACGAGCTTGATGCGGAGTTCGAGCAGCGCGAGGACTAATCCGCTGCTCGTGGCCCCGAAGGACCGCTTCAATACTTCGGTCCCTCACAGTGGCCTTCATGGCTGTCGAAGAGCGGGCGCCTAGCCGCAAAGGAGGGCCCTCCGCCGAGCTGCTGCAGCGACACGACCTATGGCATTGCCTTTGAATCGCCGCACTCGGCTAGACGACTTCCTGAGAGTCGCTTCTGCTCCCCCGCGTCTCCAAACCGATTAGGGAATGGTGCCTTCGCAGGCTCCGCACCCCAGGCTTCCACTTCACCCTGAACACCACGTCCAGGCCCCGTGCAGGCCGAAGGTCTATACTCCGCTCATGCCCGACATGAATTCCTGGCCTACCGGCCGCCTCCTATCAACCGCGGCCAGGCTCGTCGAACATTCATGGAACGAGAAACTGGCCCATGCCGGGCTCACCCACGCCGGAGTGATAGCCCTCGATGTACTATCCAGAGCCGAGGCATGTGCCTACATCCGCCGACAGCCCAGCCCTTCCGACCGTAGAAGCCAGGTCGTCTCCATCACCGACCTCGGCGCCCGGGTGATCAGCGAGGCCCGTGAAGTGGACCGCACAGTATTGACTCATTCGGCAGCGGATGGCGGCAATCTCCGCAAGGAACTGCAAGCCATCGTTCAACTGCTCGCCTCCAACGCCAAGCAAAACCCGGCAACCGGTAACTACACGCCTCCTAGGACATATCGCTAGTGGAAGACAAAGGCCGTCTCCTGTAGCACTCGGGTTGGGAGCTCTGCGGCGGTGCGCCCCGGCCCTCCCAGCCCGCCGCGCCAATGGACGCCCAATCCTGTGAGCTCTGGAAACATGCTTTGTTCGTCGGAACCGTAACTGTGTGTTTAGGTCAGCGACCCTTGGACTGGAGCCGGAAAGTTGCGTGGCGAGGCCGGGGAGGAGGATGCTCATTCCCTGGTCCAGCTCAAGGTCGCCGTCATACTCAGCGAGGACGGGTCCCAGGGCGCGCAGGTGTGGGAAGTCTTTTGCCGGCAGCCGGTGGAGTCCGAGGCGGAGGATGGCTTCGTTTTCGTCCGGGTCCACAACGTATTCCTGCAGTTCGTTCCGAATGTGCCCGTAGAGGAATCCGTTGTACGTCCGGTAGACGTGGAGGGCGTCGGCGGGGGCAAAACCGGCGTCTATGAGCAGTGCCAGGATCTGTTCGAGGGGCCGGATGGTGCCCAGTGGGTGCAGACCCAACGGTGTGGACAGTGGCCGGGTGACCAGCAGCGGGACGACGTTGGGATGCCGCAGGGCCAGAAGCCGCAGGTCGTGGGCGATTTGCGCAGCTGTGCCTGCCAGTCCGAGTCATCGGCAAAGATCGCCAATTCATTGAGGACTGTTTCAGCGACACCATCCTGCAGGGCGGTGCGGTTGGCGGCGTAGCGGTAGAGGCTCATCGGGTCCCGCCCGGGTTCCTGGCCCAGCCGTCGCATCGTCAAGGCATCCAGGCCTTCAGCGTCCACCCGTTCAAGAGAGGTGGAGAGGACAATTTCCCTGCTCCGACGCCCTTTCGGGGGGGCTGCAGAGGTCGGGGTGGGGTTGGGAGAGGCCATAGCGAAACCGTCGTGTGGAGACCAGTCTCGCCGGAGCCGCGATACCAAGACCACCGGTTCCCCGGTTGAATGCGCGGTGAGGACTGCGCGCATCGTCGTTCTCGGTCTGGTCCCTCTGATGAATCTCCGTGCCTCGTCTGGTCGTAGCGTGAGGAGGATGTTACCCACCTCACGTTACGACCTCGGTTACGACCTATGAACTGGGATCTGACGCCAATAGGCGACGGCGGCTGCGAGGCTGGCGCCGACAACAAGACAAACCATCGCCATGGGAACAAATGCGCTCGTATCCCCGCTCCTGACGATCAACGCCATGGCGGCGATGATGCTCAATCCCATCAGCACGGAAAAAACTAACGCGGGCACTGTCAAGAACAACCCCGTGGGGTTCCCGCGCAGCGCGAGCACTCCGATGATGATCATGCCCGGCAGGACCAGAGACAAGTCAATGACATGGACCGGGTTCACGATAAGCCCGGCTACTTCCAGGCTGGGCGGTGGCTGCCCTGAAATGGTTACTGGAGCTAATTCGCTCAGCCACAGCAGGGCAAAGAGTGCGCCGGTGCCGATCAGGACCCACGCAGCGAATGCCCGTGCGGCGCCGTGAGGGTATGCCGCCGGGCGCACCGTAGTAGAGAGCCCAGCGATCAAGGTGTAGAAGACAGAGCCGAGGATAGCGACGTACACAAGAAACAGGCGACCGAAGTGCACGGCAAAGGCATACACGATGTAGGCATACAGCAGATAGAACAAGGTACCGACCCAGAGTTGCGTCGCTCCCATTGAGCCTGTGCGTATCCTGGTCGCACTCCAGACGAGAACGACAACCGCCAGAAGATTACCGAGGTCTTGCCCTCGAGCCTGCAGGAGCCAGTTTTCGGTTTCCTTCTGATACGGCCAAGAAGCAAGCAGCCCGAGCAGGCTGGCCAGAGTGACGAGCAGGGCAATACCGAAGGACGCCATGAAAAGCGACGTTCCGCGTCGTTCAACCGCCGCCTCTGAGCGGTACTGGTCGGTATCCATATCGAAAGACTAGCGGACACGCTCAGCTTCATCTGTGCGTGCCATAGGCGGCCCGATGGCACGCCTCGGCGCGTAAGCTCAGCTACGGGACGCGAGGCCCGCGAGCTCCGTCCCCAACGTTGGCGCGTTCGAGCTCACCGTCGGCGACCGGGCATGCATAACCGTGCACGCCGAAAGTCTCGGGCTTCACGATGGGTCGGAATCCAAGCGTGACAAGGCGTTTCATCGCCTTCGTCGCGGCAGACCCGGGCAACCGAGGGCTAACGACTCGCGTATCGAACGTCAGTACAGGAACTGGGCGACCAGGCGAGGCGTGCGCTTCGATCCACTCCCAAATGCCGCCTGCTGGGATGTGCTCTGCAGGCTATTGCTTCGCTGACTCGCGTGTCGCCCCGGTTGACATGGAGAATGCGTCGGTTCGACCACCTACCACCAAGAGATCCAGGTTGGAGTCCAGTGTGCCCGGTGCTGAGGCTGCGTCGACCACGTCGGCGCCTTCGCCGATTCCGGCTGCGATCGCGCGCGCGAGTTGTTGCGTGTTTCCCCAAAGCGATTCGGAGACCACTACTGCGTGCGACTTGCGGCGCTATGTGGCGGCGTTTTCACGGTACTGAATGTCGCGCCAGGTGGCGCTGCGAACGCGGAGGACCGTACCCCAAAAGCCGGCGGAGATTTAGGCGGTTCTCTCAAGGTCGGATGAGGATTCGTTCTCCCGCTCCTGCAGGGCACCGGTCACCGATGCTGTGAGGCTGTTGGCGATGTGGGTACGAGCGAGTTCCGCCGCTCCGGGCCCGTCTCCCGCGGTGACGAGTTCAAGGATTCGGTGGTGCTGGTTCAGGTCGATGGTGCGGGGCTCGTCAGCGGAAGGCAGCTCCAGGCCGATGCGCCGGTAGCGGTCGGACTTGTCCCAGAGGTCATCCAGGAGCTTGATCAGGGTCGCGTTGTGAGAAGCAGTGTAGACGGCACGGTGGAAGTCGCGATGAGCAATGATGGCGTCCTCTCCCCACACGCGTGTGACAGGGAGCAGTTTTTCGGCGGCCGCCCGGATGATGGCGACATCAGCGTCGGTCCGGCGGTAGGCGGCCAGTTCCGTTGCGGACGGCTCCAGCGAGAGGCGGACTTCCAGCAGCTCGCGGGCTTCGGCGGCGCTCATGTCGGCAACCTTCGAGTCGCGGTGGGTGTCCATCGTGATCAGGCCCTCGCTCGAGAGCCGGCGGATGGCTTCACGCAAGGGGGTGATGCTCATCTGCATGTTCTCGGCCAACTCGTATTGGGAAATACGCGAGCCGGGGGCTAAGGCGCCGGAGAGGATCATCTGGCGTAGTTCGCTGTACGCCAGGCTGCCCTTGCTCGAAAAGACGTTGGTACTCATCTGCCGCTCCAAATCTGCGGGAGAGTTGCCCCCGCCCCTCCAAGTGTAGCCCTCCAACCAACATCTTATAAGAAATTTCGCCACGCGCTTGTGCTCCGGCTCACGGCCAGCTAACCTCGATTCATCGTCTTATAAGATATTCGCTAGTAACCAACACCAGATGCTCGGCCAGACGGCATCGACCCGAACATCGATCTTATAAGAAATAAGATCCGACCGAGAGAGATTCAAAGATGAAAATCGTTTCCGCCCACGTAGGCACTATCCCCATCAGTTCCTCCATCCGGAACGCGTTCATTGACTTCACCAAGATGGACTGCACGATCATCGCCCTGGTCAGCGACGTGTTCGTCGATGGCAAGCCCCTGGTTGGCTACGGCTTCAACTCCAACGGCCGCTACAACGCTACGGGCATCCTGCAGGACCGCATCCTGCCGCGCCTGCTGGATGCTCCTGCCGAGGACCTCATGGATGAGAACGGCGAACTGTCACCGGAGAAGGCGTGGGACATCATGATGTCCAACGAAAAGCCCGGTGGCCACGGCGAACGGTCGGTCGCCGTGGGTGTGGCCGACATGGCGCTGCACGACCTCGCCGCAAAGATCGCCGGTGTCCCCTTGTACCGCTGGATTTCGGACCACTACGGTGACGGCAATCCGGACAAGGACGTCTTCGTTTATGCCGCCGGCGGCTACTACGCCCCCGGCAAGACGCTGGAAGACCTGCAGAACGAAATGCGCGGCTTCCTCGCCCAGGGCTACAACATTGTCAAGATGAAGATCGGCGGCGCCGACCTGGCGGAGGACCTCCGCCGCATCGAAGCCGTCATCGACGTCCTCGACGGCGACGCTTCCCGCCTCATGGTGGACGTCAACGGCAAATTCGACCTGGACACCGCCCTGGAGTATGGAAAAGCCATCGATAAGTACGGACTGTTCTGGTACGAAGAAGTCGGCGACCCGCTGGACTACGCCCTCAACGCCACCCTTTCCGAGCATTACAAGAACCCGATCGCGACCGGCGAGAACCTGTTCTCCCTCCAGGACGCACGGAACCTGGTCCGCTACGGCGGCATGCGCCCGGACCGCGACTTCATCCAGGTCGACCCGGCCCTGAGCTACGGCCTCACCGAATACCGCCGGATCCAGGACATGCTTGCCCAGCACGGCTGGTCCTCCCGCCGCTGCATCCCGCACGGCGGACACCAGTTCTCCCTGCACATCGCAGCCGCCCTCAAGCTCGGCGGCAACGAGTCCTACCCCGGCGAATTCCAGCCCACCGGCGGCTTCACCGACGACGCAGTCGTCGTCAACAGCCGCGTAGCCCCCGGCGATTTGCCCGGCATTGGGCTGGAAGGCAAGGCCGAGTTCTACAAGGTCCTGCGCGGCCTGCACGAGTAAACCACCCACACCTGTCTTGTCCCGGGCAGCAGAACTGCCCGGGACCAGGCAACCACCCCCAACTTCTCTGTCTGACGTGCAAAGGAGCACCCAAGATGTCTTCCCACACCATGCAGCACCACCAGCATTCCCCACACCCACCCAAACAGCTCTCTCGGTTCGGGCGCCTGATCCGCGAACTCTGGTTCCAGGTGCTCCTGGGTGGAGTCCTCGGCATCCTCGTCGGTATCTTCATCCCGCAGGTCGGCTCGCAGCTGACCCCGCTGAGCGACTGGTTCATCGCACTGGTCAAGATGATCATCATCCCGGTCGTCTTCTGCGTCGTGACCCTCGGCGTTGCGTCAATGGACAGCCTCCGCAAGGCAGGACGAATCGGCATCAAGGCCCTCGGCTACTTCATCGTCCTTTCCCTGATTTCGATGCTCATCGGCTTGGTCGTGGCGAACGTCTTCCACCCCGGCGAAGGCATGAACATCGACGTCTCCAAGCTGAACGCCGACAAGATCCCGGGCGCCGGCAAGAGCTTTGACGGGATCGAGTTCGTCAACAGCCTCATCCCGGCATCCTTCTTCGGCGCCCTCACCAGCAGTGCCATCCCGGCCGCCCTCCTGGTCTCCATCGTCTTCGGCGCAGCGCTGAACCTCTCGGGCGAATCCGGCGTCCTGCTCACCGGCGGCATCCGCGCCCTATCCACCGTTATTTTCCGGATCGTTGGCTGGCTCATGCGCCTGGCACCCATCGGCACCTTCGGCGCCCTTGCCGCTACCGTGGCCAAGTACGGGGCCACCAGCCTTCAGCAGCTCGGCTTCCTCATCGTGCTCTTCACCGCCACCTGCATCGTTTACGTCCTCGTCGTCCTCGGCATCATCGCCCGGACCTGCGGCCTGAACATCTTCACCGTCATGCGCTACTTCAAAGACGAGCTCCTGATCGCCCTGGCAACATGCTCCAGCGAGGCCGTGCTCCCGCAGGTCATGAAGAAGCTCGAAAACATGGGCGTCGGCAAGCCGACCGTCGGCATCGTCATCCCATCCGCGTTCTCCTTCAACCTCGACGGATCCGCGATCTACCTCACCATGGCATCCGTCTTCCTGGCTCAGGCCGTCGGGATCAACCTCTCCTGGGAACAGCAACTGGCCATGGTCGGCATCATGATGATTTCCAGCAAGGGAACAGCCGGCGTCGCCGGCGGAGCCTTCATCGTGCTCGCCGGCTCCCTCGGAGCCGTCAGCGCCATCCCCACCGCGGCCCTCGCCCTCATCGTCGGTGTTGACCGCCTCCTGAACGAAGGCCGCGTCTTCATCAACGTCATCGGCAACGTGCTGGCAACAGTCGTCGTCGGCAAATGGGAGAAAGACTTCGACCTGGCACAGGCCCGCAACGTGATCCACGCATCGGGTCGAAAGAAAAACGAACTTCCGGCAAGGACGGCCGACCACGTCGAGAGCGAGAGGGTCGACGCCCACTAAACCCTGTCAGGGCCGCCTCTCTCCCCGGGGCGGCGGCCCTGCCCAGTGTGCACTTCACCCAGCACCAGCCCACCGCTATACCGACGAGGAACACCACACCATGGCCCGGCGCATACTCATCACTACCGACTACCTGCACGCCGGAGATACCGTCTACGACCTCCTCCGCGACCATGGCCTTGAACCCGTCTACGCACCGTCCAGAGGCTCACGGACACTGGAGGAACGCCGCTCACTGTTCGACGGCATCTCCGGAGCCATCCTCGCCAGCGAACCGGTCACAGCCGACATGCTCTCCGCCGCCGCATCCCTGAAAGTCATCGCCCGCAGCGGCGTGGGATACGACTCCATCGACGTCGAGGCCGCGGCCGCCCAAGGAATCAGGGTCTGCAACGCCCCCGGAACAAACCACCACTCGGTCGCCGAACTGGCCATCGGACTGATCATCATGTCCGCACGCCGCCTCCTGGAGGTCACCACCGCCGTCCGCCAAGGCGGCTGGCCCCGGGTAGCCGGCCATGAGCTCCGAGGTTCCACCCTGGGAATAGTCGGCTACGGGCCCAGCGGACGCGCCACGGCAAGCCTGGGCGCAGCTCTCGGCATGAACGTCCTGGTCAACACCGCCCACCCAGACCCAGCAAACACCACGTTCCACTACACGGATCTCGACACCGTCATCGCCAACGCCGACTACCTCTCCCTGCACACCCGCGCAGGCCAAAGCTCCGGCAAACTCATCGACGCGCCCCGGCTGCAAACAATGAAACCCACCGCAGTCCTTATCAACACCGCCCGCGGCTCCCTCGTGGACGAACAAGCCTTGGCCAAAGCACTCTCCGACGGCACTATCGCCGGCGCCGCACTGGACGTACTCGAGAACGAACCCCTACCCGACGACAGCCCCCTACGCGGCCTGGAGAATGTGCTCATCACCTCCCACCTCGCCGGACAAACGATCGAGGCACGGGCACGGGCCGGGCTGGCAGCCGCACACGCCGTCATCGACGTCCTCGAAAACCGCGAACCGGCCCACCCGGTCGACCGCTAACCCCAACCACCCGACAAAGACGAAGAAGGTTCCCTGATGTCGAAACCCCACCGCATCGCAGTCATTCCCGGCGACGGAATCGGCACCGAAGTCGTACCCGAAGGACTGCGCGTCCTGGACGCCGCAGCCTCAGCCTTCGACCTCAACCTCAAATACGAGCACTTCGATTACGCCTCGGCTGACTACTACGCCCGGCACGGGAAAATGCTGCCCGACGGGTGGTTCGAGGAACTAAACCAGTTCGACTCCATCTTCTTCGGCGCCGTCGGCTGGCCCGACGTGGTCCCCGACCACGTCTCGCTGTGGGGAAGCCTCCTGCAGTTCCGACGCCATTTCGACCAGTACGTCAGCCTGCGCCCGGTCAAGCTCCTTCCCGGGGTGCCCAGCCCCCTCACCGGGCGGGTCCCGGGCGACGTCGACTTCTACGTCGTGCGCGAAAACACCGAAGGCGAATACTCCAGTATCGGCGGGAAAATCTTCGAAGGCACCGACCGCGAAACAGTGGTCCAGGAAACCGTCATGACCCGCACCGGCGTGGACCGCATCCTCAAGTACGCCTTCGACCTCGCCCAGAGCCGGCCCAAGAAGCACCTGACCTCCGCCACGAAGAGCAACGGCATCTCCATCACCATGCCCTACTGGGACGAACGCGTGGAAGCCATGGCCAAGGGCTTCGTCGATCTGGAGGTCGACAAATACCACATCGACATCCTGGCCGCGAACTTCGTCATGCACCCCGACTGGTTCGACGTCGTCGTCGCCAGCAACCTCTTCGGCGACATCCTCTCCGACCTCGGACCGGCCTGCACCGGAACCATCGGCATCGCACCCAGCGGAAACATCAACCCCGAACGCAAATTCCCCAGCCTCTTCGAACCCGTCCACGGCTCCGCCCCGGACATCGCCGGCAAAGGCATCGCCAACCCCATCGGCCAGATCTGGTGCGCCGCCATGATGCTGGACCACCTGGGAGAACCCAAAGCCGCCGCCGCCATCACCACCGCCATGGAAACCGTGCTCGCCAACGGACATCAGGCACTCACACCGGACATGGGCGGCAATGCCACCACAAAGGAACTGGGCAAAGCAGTGGCATCGGCCCTGACGACATCATGACCCCCTCGACTGGCCCCAGCAACGGGCGCACACCCGCCTTCGGAGAGCGGATCATGCTCCGCCAGCACCTCCACTGGCGCCGGCTCATCGGAGAGACCGTCCAGATCCGCCAGCACGGCCACATCATCCGCACCGGAACCGTGGATGACGCCATGGCAGACTCCACAGCGCTCTGGATCGCAGGCGACGCCGCCCAACCACGCACCATGTACGAAGCCGCACACGGGATCGAAGTGTGGGCCCACCCGGAAGAAGCCGAAGACGGGCTCTGCTACCGGATGACATCCACACCATCACAGACCTGATCTAGCACGGAGACCCATGACGCAGCCCACCTACATGCCCCAAAGCACCGAAGACACCTCCTACTCCACCCCGGTGCCAGGCAATGTGCTTCCGGGCTTCATTCCGGAACGCAATATCCCCGCAGAGATCGCCCGTTCCTGGCTGCTGGTCAATGCCATGAAGCCGGAGCTTTTCGACCAGTCGGCCGTCTCCCGTGCCGACTCGATCATCCTGGACATTGAAGACGCGGTGGACCCGTCGCAGAAGGACCAGGCCCGGAACAACGTCATCGACTGGCTGACCGCCGGTGGCAAGGCCTGGGTCCGGATCAACGACGCCACCAGCCCGTTCTGGGCCGATGACCTCGCCGGTCTCCGCGGCACCCCCGGCCTGCTCGGCGTTATGCTCGCCAAGACCGAATCCGCGGACCAGGTGACCGAGAGCTACCACCGCATGGACGGCAAGACGCCCGTGATCCCGCTGGTGGAATCCGCGCTCGGCATCGAGGAAGCCAACCACATCGCCAAGGCCCAGGGCGCGTTCCGTCTGGCCTTCGGCTCCGGTGACTTCCGCCGCGACACGGGCATGGCCGCCACCCCCGAGGCCATGGCCTACCCGCGCGCCAAGCTCGTCGTCGCCAGCCGCGTCGGCAACCTCCCCGGCCCCATCGACGGCCCCACCGTCGGCACCAACCATCCCATCCTGCGCGAGCAGACCGGCATCACCGTGATGATGGGCATGACCGGCAAGCTCTGCCTGGCCATCGACCAGACCCCGGTGATCAACGAGGTCATCAGCCCCACGCCGTCGGACGTCGCCTGGGCCACCGACTTCATGAACGACTTCGAAGCCAACGGCCGCGTCATCCGCGACGGCTCCGACCTGCCCCGCCTGGGCCGCGCCGAAAAGATCATGAAACTCGCCGTCGCCTTCGGAGTGCAGCCGGCAGGTTAGGGCCTGCGCCCAAGGGGACCGAAGCGGCACGGATGCCGCTGATGAACAACTGCTACCGTCCGGCACGTCCGCCCACCACCGGAATCAGCAACCAAGATCTGAAGAGAGAACGAATGGCCTACGCAAACTACCGATACAAGGGTCACAACTACCTTGGCGAAGTTCACGGCGAACACCTCATCCCGCTGGCCGGGCTCACCGACATCGGACCGGAAACAACCGCCGATCTCCTTGCCAGTGCCGCCCGCCTGAGGGAATCACGGGTTCCCCTATCCGAAGTCACCCTGCGCGCGGCGTCACCAAAGGCCGGCAAGATCCTCTGCGTGGGCCTGAACTACAAAGACCATGCCGACGACACCAGCACGGCCACCTTTCCCGTCCTCTTCCCCAAGTACACATCAACCCTCATAGGACCCGCCGACAACATCATCCTTCCCCCGGAATCCACCCAAGTCGACTTCGAGGGCGAACTCGCCGTCATCATCGGCAAGACAGGCCGCCGCATCACCGAACAGAACGCCATGGACCACATCCTTGGCTACTGCGTCTCCAACGACGTCACCATGCGCGACTTCCAGAACAAGTCCCACCAATGGCTGCAGGGCAAGATCTGGGACAACACCACCCCGCTCGGCCCGCACATCGTCACCCCGGCAGAAACCGACATCAGCAAGGCCGGCATCAGCACCACCCTGAACGGGGAAGTCGTCCAAAAATCGGACCTCTCCCACCTGATCTTCAGCATCCCCACACTCATCGCCACCATCTCCGAATTCACCACCCTGGAACCCGGGGACGTCATCCTCACCGGCACACCAGCCGGAGTCGGATACCGCCGTGACCCCCAACTGTTCCTCAAAGACGGTGACACCATCACCGTGAGCGTGGAAGGAATCGGCAGCATCACCAACACCGTCAGGGCAGAAACCACCTGACGCATACCTTGTGGAATTTGCCGATAGGTTTCGTTCTGTCTTTGGTCAGTGTCGCCAGTTCTCTGTGACGACCACGTCCCGGCGGAGCCGATCATCGGCACAGCACGCCGGCACGAAGAACCAAGCATGGCCGTGCTAGTAGCGAGGGTTGTATTCGAACCGTTCGATGATAACGCTGCCACTGGTTGCCGCCAGCCCGATAACGCGGCCAGTGAACCCGCCCGCAACCTCGGTGGAAAGATACCGGCCATCCATCCTGGCGAGTGTCCTCAGCTGGCCGTGCTCACGAAAGCCCAAACTGACTTCATCCGGCCCTGTATTCTTGCCGGGTTGGCCCGCCAAGGGTGAGTCATTGCAGGCGATCTCCAGGTGAATTGGCCCAAGATCTGGGTCAATTTCCGCTGTAGCCACCACCTGCTGAAGCGGTCCGATCTGAGCCACAACCCCGATGTGCCGTCCGGATGCTTCGATGGCGTACCAGTGGGAGTCATCGATCCTCAGGAGGAGCCTGGCCACCTCATCACCGGGGAGGAGAACTGTTGCGCGGGCACTCCAGGCATGGCTGAGGACCCGGGTTGCCAAGATGCCCCACGCCGCGAAAAGCACTGACTCCCGGTGGACGATAGGTCGGCGACCCCAGCCCGGCCGCCCGAGAAGATCGGCAGCCTGGCGAACGCAAGGAGCAGGTAGAGCGCTACCGCTGCGGCGGCACGTGATCCGCCCAGGACGAGGCCCGTCACCATGATGGCGAGGGTCTGCAGCGTGATCGGCACCCCGAAGCCGCCCACGGGAATGCCTGGGACGATCGCCGGCTGCGATCAAAGCGGCGAACACGGAGATGAGCGCCAGCGACTGCGCTTATTGCGGACGAAGAAAATGTGGGAATCGCCAGAGCGGCTACTTCCGGCTCTGTCACCCGGGCCACTTCGCAGCCGGAATTGTGGGAACGCTAAAGACGTGCTGCTGCTGGCAATGCCGAGGCCTGTTCTTCAATTCTTTTGGCGGCCTACGCCTTGGTGCTAAGAGGGCAGTTGGCTGGATTCGCGTGCGATGGCTTCCACGAGCGCGCCGTCGGGCGCGCGCAGGTTCGTGTCGTATCCGAGAATGCTCGCGATACGCGCGGCTATGCCCTCTGCCTCGGTAGTGAGGTCGAAGCGGACGCTGCTCAGTGATGGGTTGGTCAGTGCTGCCACCAGAGTGTCGTCTCCGCCGATCACGCCTAGGTCGTGCGGGACCCGAATGCTCAACTTAGCTGCTGCGCTGAGGATACCAAGCCCGGCCAGGTCATTCCAGGCGGCCACCCCCAGCGGCTCAGGTGACGTGGTGACCCAGCCGCTCAAAGCTGAGATGATGCTTTCAAGGTTCTGATCCGCCACGGTAATGAGCGCATCAGGGATACCGCGCGCGCGGCAGATCTCATCGAACGCGGCCACGCGGGCATCAACGAACTTCCGGCCACGAGGTTCATCCATCGCCATGTATGCCAGACGCCTGTAACCCTGGTTCAGGAGATGGTCTACCTGTGCGGCGACAATCGCGGCCTGACCGATGGTCGTCGTGTGCGGGCTTCCAGGGTAGTCGAGGATCCCCGTGTGCACTTCCGGCACCCCCGCAGACTGCAATGCCCTCGCATCATCCTCAGACAATGGATCGAAGGTGACGACGCACGCCGCAGAGATGCGGGCAAGAACCGTATTGAGCGAGCCCTGCCATTGGGCTCCTTCGTAGCGCAGACATACCAGGCCGTGCTGGCCGACGAGTTGTCCGACGTGCCCCAGGAGAAGCTCAAGTTGACCGGTCACTTCCCAATCGGGCAACAACAGCAGCACGACGTCACCGCGTCCGTTGCGCAGCGCCCTGGCGGCAGGTGAACCGACGTACCCGATCCGCCGGGCAACATCGAGCACACGGCGACGGGTCGTATCACTGACCCTCACATCCCGACGGCCGTTGAGGACGTAACTGACAGTCGCCCGTGAAACACCGGCCTCCCTGGCAACGTCTTCAGTTCTTACCGGTCCGTCTGTCACAGATCTTCCTCCATATGCTTGACGCGAGTAACCATACACCCTTATGGTCTTCGTCACGTGCTTTACACGATTAATCAAGGAGGATTCAGGTCGTTAGCCCCTGTGTCACCCTCTGGCCAGTCACCAGCGGGTGCTGAACTTACGGGCGCCTATCGCCACCCGTGGCGTGTCGCGATCATCGCCGGCCTCGCGTCGTTCGTGGACGGCGCGGCACTGACCGTCAATGGCATAGCGTTGGTGATCTACCAGCAGACCATCGGCCTGACACCGACCGACGTTGGCATGCTGACAGCTGTCGTGACAGTTGCCCTGGCAGTTGGCGCGCTGGTCGGTGGCCGGCTCGGTGATATCTATGGCCGTCGCAAGGTCTTCATCATCACCATGGCAATGATCGTGATCGGAAGCCTCGCCCCGACCTTCGCGACTGACTTCTGGATTCTTTTCGCGGGACTGGCTCTGCTCGGCTTCGGTGTCGGTGCGGACCTGCCGGTGTCACTGGCAACGGTAGCGGAAGCGGCGACCGACAAGAACCGCGGCGCTATGCTCGTCTTCTCTCAGGTCATGTGGGTCGCCGCGGCGTTCATTGTCGTTATCGTCACCACCGCGACAGGAGGGATGGGGCGGCTGAGCGGCCAGATCCTCTACGGTCTGATCGTCGTCGTCGCCCTTATCGGCTTGTTCCTGCGACTGACGGTTCCTGAATCTCCCATGTGGTTGCAGTCCCGGGAGGAACGCCGGCTTGGTATCCACACCATCCGTGCTGACAAGGCGCGCATGCGGGATCTGCTCCAGCCTCCGTTCCGTCGGCCTTTCGTGGTGCTGATGGTCTTCTACGCTCTCGTCACGTGCGCAAGCACCATCACGAACGCATTCTCTACCTATGTCGCCGCGAACGTCGCGGGCATCCCGGTGGAGGAATTCGTCCCCTACTCCCTGGCGCTGTTCCCGATCGGCCTCATCGCCCTGGGCGTGTACATGAAGTTCGCCGGCGGTCGGTTGAGGATGCCGTTGTTCCTCATCGGTGGAGCAGTGTTCGTGGCGGGGTTAATGATCCCGGTCGTCTTCGGGTTCAGCCTGGTCACTCTTTTGGGTGCTTGGTTCATTGCCTCCATCGGCCAGACTTCCGCGGGGGAGCCCATCGCGCGCATGTGGGCGAATGAATCATTCCCCACGATGCTGCGTTCGACGGGCCAAGGTTTCGTTTTCACCTTCGGGCGTGTGATGGCCGCGATCACTTCCGCGATCATCCCTGCCCTGATCGTGCTCTCCCCATCAATGGTCTACATAGCATCAGCAGGCGCTGCCCTGCTCGGCGTCCTCGTTGGATGGATAGGTTTCCGCGGCGGACGCATCACCAATGAGTTCGACCACGAGCAGGAACCCACGGCCGTAACCACTGGTGAACCCATCACCACCTAAGCGACGCCTACACGATGCATTACCCAACCCGCGCATCCGACGGCGGATGCCGCCGTCGGATGCCACAAATCATCATCTGCCACTTCCTTGACACACCGGAGTATCAGCATGCCTCTTGATCCCGTCCTCGCCGACCTGCTAACACAGGTGCCCCCTCCCGTCGTGATCGATGATCCGGCCGCTCATCGCGAGACCGAGCAGACAATCGTCAACGCCCTCGCAGCCCAGCTTGCCGAACCCTACCCGGAAGTTGCCGACCGGAAGCTGGTCCAGATACCCGTCGAGGGCGGGAACATAGAGCTGCTGATCTACACCCCCGCCTCCCCCGGCCCGCACACCGGCTACGTCAATCTCTTCGGCGGCGGCTTCCGGGGCGGCTCCATCCATTACGACTACATCGACGGAACATGCCGGGAACGGTGCGTCGGGGCTGACGCCGTTGTCATCTCAGTCGGCTACCGCCTGGCACCCGAACACAAGTTCCCCACCGCCGTCCACGACGCCTACGCAGCACTGCTCTGGGTTACAGAACACGCAGAGGAACTGGGCATAGACTCCAACCGAATCGTCATCGGAGGGCAATCCGCGGGCGGAAACATCGCCGCCGCCACCACGCTCATGGCACGCGACAAATCCGGGCCCCCCATCGCCCTGCAGCTACTGGAAATCCCGGCGCTTGACCTTACCTGGAAAACAATGCTCCACGAATACGACAAGGGATACCTCCTCGAAGCAGCCGAGGCCGACGTAGTAACCCGCGACCTCTTCGCTGATCCAAAGGACGCAGAGAACCCCTATGCATCCCCCCTCCTGGCCGAGGACCTGTCGGGACTACCCCGAGCGTTGATACTTACCTCAGAGTTCGATCTAACACGCGGCAGCGCAGAACTATACGCAGGACGACTCGAAGAAGCAGGCGTTCCCGTCAGCTACATAATGGCTGCAGGACAGATCCATTCCAGCGCCATGATGACCCAGGTCCTCGATGCCGCCCGGACCTGGCGAGCCAACGCTATCGCCGGGATCAGCAGCGTCTCTGAATAAACCGCTCCCAACTCAACGACCCAAGATTAACGAGAACAAGTATGAGCACCATCACCGTCGCCAACGGAACGACCCTGAACTACGACACCTTCGGTCCCTCCGCCCGGTCACCACTGGTCCTCATCGAGGGACTCACCGCCCAGATGATCAAGTGGCGGCCCGAACTCTGCCAGCTCTTCGTCGACGCCGGTTTCCACGTCATCCGGTTCGACAACCGTGATGTTGGACTGTCGCAGAAATTCGACGGGCAGGAATACTCGATCACCGACATGGCAGAGGACACCGCAGGGCTCATCCGAGCGCTCGGCATCGCACCGGCACACATCGTCGGCCAATCAATGGGCGGCATGATCGCCCAAGAACTGGCCATCGCCCACCCAGAACTCGTGGCGTCCCTAGCGCTCATCTACACCACAGCCTCTGCGAAGTGGCTCCTCCCGCAAGCGGCCGACCGCGAAATCCTGAAGGATCAATCAAGCTTCACGCGTGAAGAAGCAATCCGGGAATTCCTGGCCGGCGAACAGTCTTGCCGCTCACGTGACTATGCTCAGGACGTGAACTGGCTACGCCGACTCGCTGCGGCAGCCTATGATCGCGACCCGGTGAAAAGCGGCAACGCCCGGCAAGCGAAAGCGGTCTTCACCGCCCCCGACCGTGTCGAAAAAGTCCCGGCTATCTCTGCGCCCGCCGTCATTCTTACCGGGGACGCAGATTTGCTAATCGACCACAAAGCATCGGACGAACTGCACAACCTGATCGACAACTCGTATCAGCGGGTCTTTCCCGGCATGGGCCACGAAATTCCCGAACCTCTCTGGCCGGACTTCGTCAGCGAGATCACCAACAACGCGAGCCGAGCAACAGCAGCATCCGCCGCGTAGACTCCCAAACCACTACATCCACAGTCAATGGCACGACCACGCCGTGCCGCTCTTCACCCAGCACCTTGTGTAAACAGACTCAACAGGCCTGAAGAATCCAACTCACGAGCCATCGTCTGGTTAAGACACAACCTGACGTCCAGGCACCCGGCCGGGCAAGTTTCGCCTGTCACCAGAGCCCTGATCTTGTTCGCAGAGACCTGCAGAGCCGAAAGAAAGTGACTAGACGGCCCTCGCCACCCACGACGTCTATCAAGTCCCGGTTGGGACTGCCCCCGGTTTTGTTGACTCCTTGACCTAGCGAGCTTGTGCTCGTAGAAGGATGTTGACCATGCCCACGCCTTATCGGGCGGAGTTCCGCCAGTAATTGATGTGGCCCGCAAGGGCGAGGCACCACTGACGCAGATCGCGAAGGACTTCGGACTTTCTGTCACCATTCTCAAGCGCTGGATTGCCATCGCTGAACGTAAAGATTGCAGGGCCGACCCGCCTGCGGCAGAGGCGGCAGAGATGCGGGAGCTGAAGAAGCCGAACCGCCTTTTAGAGCAGGAGAACGAGATTCTCCGCCGGGCGGCTGCCTATTTGGCCAGGGACATCAACCCAAAATGATCTACCCGCTGGTCACGGATCTTGGCGCTGACGGTGTTCCGTGGCAGTGACCTGCAGGGTGTTGGGATTCAGCAAGCAAGGCTATTACCGATGGAAGACCAGCCCGGTAACGGAACGAGACTGGATCGATGCACACCTGGTCAACGCCGCCCTGGACATCCCCGCAGATGATCCGGCATTCGGGTACCGGTTCATCGCCGACGAACTCCCGGAGAAAGGCATCCTGGCGGGCGAGAACAGCGTCCAGCGCTTATGCAGGGACCACGGCATCTGGTCGGTGTTCTCCAAGAAGCCTGGCCTGAACCGGAAACGGGGCCTCCGATTCACGACGACCTGGTGGAGCGGGACTTCACCGCCGTTGCCGCGAACGAGCTGTGGCTGACGGACATCACCGAGCATCCCACTGCAGAGGGCAAGCTCTACCTCTGCGCGGTGAAGGACGTCTACTCCGGAAGAATCGTTGGCTACTCGATGGACTCACGTATGAAGTCCTCGCTGGCCGCGCCCCATTGCGGATCCGTTACCGGGCACTGAGAGGCCTTTCCGCTTGCGGAGCTGGAAGGCCTACACCGGTGCGCAGTGGATCCCCGAATTTTTTGAACAGGGGATAACAAAAGCACCATCTTGCAGGGGACTATCGACCGACCATTGCTCTAGAGTCCTCTGCACAACTCCTATAACCATGGGAGCTTCTGTGCAGTCAGCTTCTGAAAATGACAGGATTGAAACCTCTTGCCTGCTAGCTACTTAGCGGACGCCACGTGAGCTCCGTCCAATGCGCTGGCCGTAGGAGGCCATTGTGTGGGTGTGCACTGGTAAACGCGAGTAAAGGCTCGAACAAAGGTTGACGTGTCGCGGAATCCGCACGCGATCGCGATGGATCCCACGCCCTGCCGGGTTTCGTGCCGTGCAGCGAGGAGGGCCGTGGCGCGTTCCATGCGGCGCCGGCGCACGTAAACTCCCGGCGTTTCCCCAATCGCTGCGAACAGTTCGTGGAGTTTACGGACGGAGACATTCTGCGCGGTGGCCAGCCGTTCCACCGTGAGGTCCGGGTCGGCGAGATGTTGCCTGATGTATTCCTTTGCCGATTCCAGCAATGTCTCGTCATCGCTCTGCGAGCCCTGATGGAGTCCGGCGAAGGAGCGCAGGGCGAGCGAGAGCAAGTCTGCGCTGATGTGCCCCAGCTCCACGCGGGCGCGCTGGTCCATATGTCCGCGGCCTGCTACAAGACCGGCGGCGTAGCCGGTGAAAGCGGACATCCCCGGGACGGATTGATCGATTATCCGCCCGCACAGGTCAGTTATGAGCCGGTCCTTTAATCCCAGAAGCCGACGCGGAACGCGAAGCACGATGAGGTCTTGGCCCGACTGGGGCTGGTCCAGCAGATAGGGATGGTTTGTCTCGTAAAGCGCTGCGGTGCCGGGGACAAGCACAGCAGTGCGCCCATGCTGCTGGACAGCCCCGGTCGACTGCAGTTGCAGCGACATGAGAATGTCATCACCATCATTGCGTCGGGCAAGACGTGCCGGGCGCTCCACCAGAAGAGGCCCCGACTGGACCCTCGCTAAAGATACCCCGCCGGACAGCGAAACGGACTCAAGATGCGCCACGAAACCTGGTCCGGGGGCTGTGCACAGCAGCGGTACGAACGCGCGGCTCGCGGCATGCTGCCACGCCAAAACGTCAGTTACCGCGACGTCCGTCATTCGTCCCTCCGACTTCCTTGACGAGCACCTGTCAGGAGAGGTCTGAACCTGCAGGAATGGTAGATGGGTCTGCAGAAATTGCCAACGATTTTAAGTGATCCGGATCATAAATTTGGAAGCACCATTCAAGCATAACGAGGAGTATTGATGAGCGATAAGGTGCGGGTAGCAGCCGTTCAGGCCGAACCTGTTTGGCTGGACATTGACGGGACGACGGAAAAGACCGTCCATTTGATTGCCGAAGCCGCAGCCGGCGGAGCCGATCTGGTCGCATTCCCGGAGACATGGATTCCCGGCTACCCGGTTTTCCTCTGGTCCTACCCTGTGTACGAACAGATGCAGTTCGTTGCCCGCTACCACGCCAATTCACCCAGAATCGACGGCCCGCAGATCGCCAAGATCCGCGAAGCCGCCAAGCAACACTCCATCACCGTTGTCGTGGGCTTCAGCGAGAAAGACGGCGGCTCACTGTACATGTCCCAGGCAGTGATCGGACCCGATGGGGAAATCATCCAGCACCGCCGGAAGCTCAAGCCCACCCACGCAGAGCGGACACTGTTCGGCGAAGGCGACGGCAGCAGCATCAAAGTCCTCGACACATCGTTGGGCCGGGTTGGGGCCTTACAGTGCTTCGAACACCTCCAGCCGCTGACAAAATATGCCATGTACGCGCAGAACGAACAGATCCACGTCGCCGGCTGGCCCTGCCTCGGAATCCTGGGCAACGTGCCGGCGCTCAGCCCCGAATCCATCATGGCCTGCTCCCAGACATACGCCCTCGAAGGCAGCGCCTTCGTGATCACCGCCACGCAAATCATGTCCGATGACGGAGCCCTAAAGTTCCCAACAGCAGACGGAGGACCCACGCCCGTCTACACAGGCGGCGGTGGTTACGCCCGAGTGTACGGTCCGCACTCCGGCCTCATCACAGAGCCTCTGGACCCCACCGAGGAAGGCATCGTCTACGCTGACCTCGACCTGGCGGACATCGACCTTGCCAAGAACACCGTCGACCCCGCAGGCCACTACGCCCGCGCCGACGTCACACGGCTAATCTTCGACGACACGCCCCGCACCCCGGTCATCCGTCGCAGCACCATGCCGAAGGCGCCTACACAGATTCAGTCGTCGCTTGAGGCTGACCTTCAGTGGGACGAAGCTTCAGAAGCAGAGGCTTCCGCGCATGTGTGATTCGCGGCCCCACGTAAGGCACCGCTGAGCCGTCTCCCTCGCTGACGGAACAAGCAGAACTCCTAAACAAACAGGAAAAACCAGCGCCCCCGGCCGTACTCCGAGACTTAAGGTTGCGGACATGGCCGGGCGCCGCTGTCTCGAAACCCCAGTGCCTCAAATCCCTAGCGTTTCGAGGCATAGAGGCGGCAGGCGAGAGCTGGCCTGACTGCCTCTTGCACCTGCGGAGGGCATCCGAAGACTACGTGTTGGGGGCCCTAACTGACATCGGACTCAAGTTCACTCGGCCTTCGATAAAGCAGACGTAAGTGTGGACACTGTCCACACCCTCTTTGGCAGGACAAAACTCGGGCGCGACTCTTGTGGGCACGCCGTAAGACCGACTCCCGGGCGCTCTTTGGCGCAATCTCCGAAGTCATGTCGTCCCCACTCCCCCGCCCCATGAATAGGTGTGGGCCACTCTGGACCCACCCAACATGACCGGAAAGAGGTAACGCAGGAAACCCTACTGCGGCAGGCGGAAGGCCCACCAGCCAGGGACTTGAACCCGCCACCCACACACCTGAATAGGCTCCGCGGCAGCCAGGCCACAGCCCGCAGCCCAACCCGTCAGACGACGCGACCGCAAGCTTTGTACACACGTCAAAGCAAAATCGCCCTGACGAGGGAATACGTCGTGCCCGAGGTGGGACTCGAACTACGTTCCAGCCCCTGCAAACACTAGGAATCCGCGGAAACATGCGGAATCCGGAGCAGTCCGTCGGCAGTATCATCGGATCCGAAGGGAAGAGTGTGGACAATGTCCACACTCCTTTTTTCAAGTAACACCTGAAAGACGGACTGTAGCGCTTAGTCAGGAATTGCCTGCATCGCCGGGGTGGGTCCGTCTACGGCAGCGGTGCCGATACTGACACGGGGGTCGAAGGCGATGGCTCCGGGTTCGACCGCGATCAATCCCCCATCCACCGGGATCGTGGCTGCATTAACGTACGAGGCCTGATCGGAGAGCAGCCAGGCAATGACATCGGCGACCTCGGAGGACGCGGCCGGGCGCCGACTGGGGACGAACGCAGTGGCAAGGCTGTAGGCTTCCTCGCGATCGATGCCGCTGTGTTCAGCAAATTCGCCCATCTCCATATCCGCCATTTCCGTCCGGGTCCAGCCAGGACATACCGCGTTGGCGCGCACCCCGAGCGGTCCGTAATCGACAGCGATGGATTGCATCAACATGGCAAGGCCGGCCTTCGTGGCGTCGTAGCCCGCGATTCCAGCCGTCGCGCGAAGCGCTGCTGCTGAGGCCACCCCTACGATCGAGCCGCTGGCTTTGATCAGGTGCGGCAAGGCGGCACGGACTAGTAGGAAGGGCCCGGTGAGGTTGGTGCTGACCATGGCGTTCCAGTCTTCATCGGACAGCTCGCCGGCACTGCCGGCGCGGACAATTCCGGCATTCAGTACGAGGCCGTTAATAGCGCCGAATTGCTCCACGGTGTCGGCGACCAGCCGTTCCATGTCGGAAGCGGAAGCAACATCCGCGACGACAGCGCGGGCTCCGGTCATGTCAGCGACTCGGCTTACAGCTTCTGGGCGGCGTCCGCAGACGACAACTTCCCACCCTTGGCCCCGGAGTGTTGCGGCAGTGGCGGCTCCTATTCCGGTTCCTCCGCCGGTAATAACTGCAACTGATTTGGGGGTCATTCTGATCTCCCGGTTCTGTTTCGAAGGTCTGTGCTTTCGCTTACTCGTGGAGGACTGATCGTCAGACTTCAAAGACGATGCGGGCATACCACTGGGCCACCTCGTGAAGACGTTGTGGTCCTCGAGGAAACGAATTACCGTGCTGCCGCCCGCGGAGGCGGCAGCACGCTAACCGTTTCAGATAACTTCTTTGGCGTAGTCGATGTCGCGCTTGCTCCTGCCGAATACCAGGCCGCCAAGCATCGCGGCAGGAATGAGGACGAGCAGCCACTTTGCTGCGGCGTTGTCAGGCCCGATGAGGGAGTCGTAGTTCTCGATCGTCACGTAGCCGATATAGGAGAGGATCACGGTGGAGAGGGTAGGTGCGATCTTCGTCGCCCAGATACTGGTGTTGTCCTTGGTCCGGACGAAGAACACGACTATGGATACGGACGCCACGATGAGGATGGTGATAAAGGCTGCCGTTGCCAGGGCGCTGAACCAGGCGAACACGACGGTCAGTGGGTCTGCGCCGAGGACGAGGAAGGTAACCACGACGATGCCGACGGCCACGCCGTTGGACAGGGCTGCGGTGGCGGGACTCCCCTCCTTGGAAACGGTGGCCAGCCTGGCCGGCAGTACTCCGGCACGGCTGAGGGCGAAAAGGTAGCGGGCGAACATGTTCATCAGGCCCAGCAGCATGGCGAGGTAGCTGGTCACGACGAGGACCTGCATGGCCATGCTCAAGACGCTCCCTCCGCTTTCGGAGGCGAGGTTGAAGATGAATCCTGCAGGGTCATCCGTTGCCGCCTGTTGGATGTTGTCCACCCCGATGGCCCCTCCGATAACCCAGATGGAGAGCGTGTAAAAAATTCCGACAAAGGCGATCACGGCGTAGAGTGCCCGCGGGATGGTCTTGCGGGGGTTGATTGCTTCTTCCGAGAACACCACGGTTGCTTCGAAGCTGGTGAAGCACAGGAAGGCGAACAGCAATGCAATGCCCAGGCCCGGGCTGAAGAGGTTCTCAGCGGTGAAGCCGGAGAATGTGAAGACTCCCGGCCCCTTGCTGGCAACGAGCACAATAACCAGAGCAGCAACGACGAGGGTTTCGCCGATGATGAGGACGGCCAAGAGCCGGATGCTCGTGTCGACGCCCCGCATGGTGAGTGCCGTGGTGATGACGAGCAACGCGACGATCCAGACGAGCGGGGGTACGGAGAGTCCCGTGATGCTCTCCAGCAACTGCCCGGCGAAGACGCCGAACTGTGACCACAGCCCGACCTGCAGGCTGAGGTACATCAGCAGCGCCAGACCAGCTCCTGCGGTGGCCCAGGGTGTACCGAGGCCTTTGGCGATGTAGGCGACGAAGCCGCCGGCGTTGGTGACATGCCTGCTCATGCGTAGGTATCCGACGGCGAAGAGTGCGATGAGCAGTGCGGCGATCGCGTAGATCAATGGGGCTGCAGGTCCAACCGCAGCAAAGACCACGGGACCGGTGCCGACGACAGCCGCCATGGGGGCCGCCGCTGCGATGACGAAGAAGGCGATGGCGAAGACACCGAGTTTATTTGAGCGGAGATGGCCTGCTTGCGGTTGGACAGGTGTGCTGGACGGCGTCGTTGCCGGCAACTCGCTGACATTATCAATCATGAATTTTCTCTTTCGGGCAGATAATGGCCGTAGCCGTGTTCGGGCTTCCTCAGACGAGGAGCCGTGCCTTGAGTTTGTTTGTGAGCGCCGGAGTGATGCCGAGTCCGTCTTCCAAGTAGGAGTGACGTGATCCCCAGGCGTGCTCCACGCTGTGCCATGCGGCTTCGAGGTACCCTTGCCGCGCTTCCAGCAAGGGTGTGATGACTGTTCGCAGGTGCTTGTCGATGCTGGTGACGCTGCCCGCTGAGTCTCTGATGAGGTATTGGTTCTCCGGTAATGAACTCTGAACGTAGTCTTCGAGGATCGCGGTTTCAGGTACCCCCAGGATGGTCAAAAGGATGGCTATTGCCCATCCGGTTCTGTCCTTCCCAGCCGAGCAGTGGACGACGACAGGCAGCTCAACTCGAGCCAATGACTGAAGGAAATTGGCAAATACCGGTGGGTTGCCTGCTATGTCACGGGCATAGAGCCGGTGCATTGCCTCTTCAGCCCGCACTGCCGTAAGGGCCCTGCCAAGCTCGCTCACGCGACCTTCGCGAACCGCAGACCACAGCCACGCGTCCCTGCTGTCTTTAGCCTGTAGTGGCGTTTGTACAGCCGTTAGCGCAGGCACGGAACGGTCTTCGGTCTCGGATTCCCAAGGACTTCGCAGATCCATGAAGTGCAGGCGTGCCGCCTCCAGCCTTTGACGATCCGGGGCTGTCGAGTATCCGAAGTGTCCACTCCGGTACACCAGGCCTTCAGCCACACGGGATCCTCCGTGCGCTGGCAGTCCCCCGAGGCTTCGGAAGTTCCGGACGCCCTCAAGGGAGTTAGGGCCAGCCAAGCCTGGTGTGACCTGTTTCATACATAAAAGGTAAACACTGAATGTTTCGTACTGCAATAGAACAAGTTAAATATTTGTTGCATGACTAGTTCAGAACTTAGGCATGGTGTTCAATGTTTTCAACCGCTCCAGGGCGGCCGCGGACCCCCTCTTCAAAGTTTGCACAGACTGTTCACTTTTAGGATCCGATGTGCAATCATGTGAAGCAGATCACCAGCACCCCACACGAAGGACCAGAAATGAGCGCCTCCAACAAGCCCCTCTCCCTTCGGGAACGAAACCGTATGAGAACCCGCGGCGACATCCTGGACACCGCAGCTGAGCTGCTGAGTTCGGAGGGGTACGCCTCTACCGCGCTCGAGGTTCTTAGCCAGCAGGCGGGTATTTCAAGGGGGACCATTTATGCCCACTTCCCCGGCGGAAGGGACGAAATTGTTCGCGAGGTGTATATGCGGATCGCCGACGCAGTGTACGTACGCGGCATCAGCCTGCGGGATCCCCTCACGGACCCCGCCGCAAGAATCACGGCGTTGGCCACCGCGCTGGTGGAGGCGACAAAGGAGCCCAAAGGCAGGTTCTACGGGGTGATGGGACCGGACCTGGTGTCGGCCCTCTCGGACGTCATGGGCTCGACTTCCCGCTCTTTCGAAGAGCTCATCGCGCGCGATCTGAAGGATGCCAAAGACAGAGGCACTTTGCCTGAGGACGCGCCCACCGAAGCCTTGGCCGCAACCATCACCGGGGCAATCCGCGCTGCCGGGGCTGCTGCTGCACGTAAGCCGGAGGACGCCGAGCCGGCCGTCACGGCTATCCGGCTACTCATGGACGGACTTCTAGTACGAGCCACTGTCTGACCCGCCAAGGGTTCGAAAACCACTAACGGAGGAATTTGTGTCAACACAACACTACGACGTCATCGTAATTGGACTGGGCCCCTGGGGCTCATCGGCGGCGTGGCACTTGGCAGCCCGCGGCAAGTCCGTGCTCGGCCTGGATAAGTTCGCACCGCCACACATGCACGGCTCGCACGGAGGCGCCACACGGCTGGCCCGGCAATCCAGCAGTGCAGGAGCCCAGTACACCACCTTCACAAAGCGGACCTTTGAGTTGTGGGACGAGTTGGCCGCGAAAACCGGGACCCGTCTGTTGGAACGTTCGGGAACTGTGTTCGTCGGCGAACCCGGATCAATGTGGTTCGACAAAACGGTGGCCTCCCTAGGCGCGTCCGATTTTGAGTACCACGCCCTTGACGCTTCGACAGCACGGAAGCGGTTCCCTTGGGCCACCATTGATGACGACGAAGTCGCCGTATGGGAGCCAAACGGCACCGTTGCCCTCGTTCACCCCGCCATCAAGGCCCTGCAGTCGGAGGCTCGCCGGCTCGGCGCAACCCTGCGCACGGGAGAAGCGGTTCAAGGCTGGGATGAGAGCGCTTCGGGCATCGTCGTGAGCACCGATCAAGGTAACTATTCAGCCGACAAGGTCGTCGTCACCGTGGGTGCCCGCGCCAACCATTTGATGCAACTGGATCTGCCCTACAAGGTCGACCGTCAGGTGCTGGCCAATTTCCGCCAGGACGGGCCACCGAAGCCGGCCATCTACTTCGCCAAGCCCCCGGGATCGGACGAGGCACCGGCTTACGGTTGCTCCGAGCCTAACGGTGAATGGAAGTTCTCAGTCCCCGGGAAGGGAAACTGGATCGACCCCGAGGACCTAAGCCAGGACCTCAGACCCGGAGACCTCGAACGGATCCAGGAAGTCCTCAGCGCCAGGCTCCCGGACATCGACACCAACCCGGTATCTACCACCGTATGCATGTGGTCTGAGGTGGAGGACGGCCATTGGGTTATCGGTGGACACCCGGAGTCGTCCAATGTCATCGTCGGCACCGGAGACATGGGCCGAGGGTTCCGCTATGCAGCGGTTGTTGGTGAAATGCTGGCCGATCATGTCGACGGCATTTCCCGTCCCGAAACAAACCTGTTCCTGCCTTCACGCTTCGCCACAGCAAAGGCATAAACCGTGACACCGGCAGACGTCCTGACCGCACCGTTACAGAGCTTGTGGGAGCTCGTTAAACAGTGCGAACAGTGCAGCCAGGACCCCCTCCGACCCCAACACAGTGCACCTGCATTCGAACATCGAAGGACATCCAATCCTAATGACCATCGTCCCTGATACCGAAATCACCAGCATTAAGGCGGTGCTTTCGACGAACCCCGACTGGGGTGGCTGTCACGTCACCGCACATTCCCTTTCCGGCGGCCAGGCCCATAAGAACTACCTCGTCGAGGACGGTTCCCGTCGCTGCGTCGTCAAGCTCTGGAACAACTACTGGGAAACGGTAGGAGTTCTGCCCGCTGCCCACGTGGTTCTGGAAAACACAAGAATTGCCGCCGAGATCGGCGTAGGCGCGCCCGTCATAACAGTCTCAAACGAACCCTTGGCGCTGGCTCTCGACTTTGTTCCGGGAGGCCACCCGAGGCTAAGCGACGACGATGACTCCGTCACCCGACTCGTCCCTGCCCTTCACCGGCTTCATCACTCCGGCCGCCGGTTCCTCAACGACATCAACCCCTTCAACCTGGCCCGACAAAGGATGGAGGCCGCCAGAAGACAAGGTATCGAGCTGCCGCCCGGAACGTCAGCCATCCAGGCCCTGATGGACCGTCTGGAGACCGTCCTGGCCCTGGATCCTTCCCAGTTTGTTCCCTGCCATCTGGACATTTGGGATGCAAACATCATCAAGGACACCTCCTTAATGACCTACAACATTATCGACTGGGACCTCGCCGGCAACTCGGACCCGTGCTACGAGATCGGATTTATTGCAGCGCAAAACGGATTCGGGAAAGACAAGGCACAGGCACTCTTCGAAGCCTACTTCGGCAACACTGACCCAGTAAAAATGGCCCGCGCCAGGCTCTTCATGGCGGTGGCTCATTGGTCCAACAGCGGACTGTGGATCACCGCAATGGGCAACGCCGCACCCAACGACGACGCCGACTACGCAGGGGAACTGCGTACCTGTTGGGAAGGGTTGATCACTGAAATAACAGCCCCTGACTTCCCCGACTTAATAAAGGCAGCCGCAAAACCGGCAGCTCTCGTCTAACAAAACCCCCGCGCGCGTTAGCACCTAACCAGGGCTGGCTCTACGCCAGTCAATACAACTACGCCCTTAAACAGGAAAAGATTTCGGAGCAACAGATGAACGACATCACGCAGCAAGAAGCACACAAGATAGTTGAAGCAGCACGAGAGGCAGCCCTATCCTCGGAAACCCTGATGAACATTGCCGTTGTAGACGCCGGCGGAAACCTCAAGGCCTTCACCCGCATGGACGGTGCGTGGCTCGGCAGTATCGACATCGCCATCAAAAAGGCACGCACGGCCCGTTACTTCGACATGCCCACCGGAGACATCGGCTCCATCTCGCAGCCCGGCGGACCGCTGTTCAACATCGAAGTATCCAATGGCGGCCTGATCACCTTTCCCGGAGGCATCCCCCTGACCAAAGACGGGGTCACCATCGGCGCCATCGGTGTCAGCGGCAGCACTGTGGAAAACGACCACCTGGTCGCCACCGCCGGCGCCAAAGCCCTCTAACCGGTTGCCGGGGCCGGCCATCGACCGTCCGAACCCGGCAACACCCACCGACTCATGTTCCGGATTCAAATCCGCACCAACGGCCAAGGACAGCAATGACACTCGAAACAGCCACAGAACCGGCACCCGACGCGCTCCTCCAGGAAAGCCTCATTGACCGCCGCGAACGCACCCTCGGGCGCCACTCCCCGCTGTTCTATGCCACTCCCCTGGAAATCGTGGCCGGCGAAGGCGTGTGGGTCCACGACGCAACCGGCAAGACCTACCTGGATGTCTACAACAACGTTCCCCACGTCGGACACTCCAACCCTGTCGTCCGCGAAGCAATCACAGCCCAGCTGCAGACCGTCAACCTCCACACGAGGTACCTCAACTCACGCGTCGTTGAGTACGCCGAAAAGCTGCTGGCGCTTTTCGATTCCCCGCTGGAGCGGGTATTTTTCACCAACAGCGGATCCGAAGCAAACGAGCTCGCCCTGCGAATCGCACGGCAACACACCGGCAACACCGGCATCCTTATCTCGGACCACAGCTACCACGGCAACACAACCGCCCTGGCCGAACTGACCACCGGCCTCCAGGTCAAAGAACCCCTCGGCGCCCACGTACGCCCCCTTCGTATCCCGGACGCAGCAGGGCTGACACAGGCTAAACGAAAGCGCCTCCTCCAGGAAGCGCTGAGCGACGTCGATGCAGCCATCTTCTCGCTCCAGGCCGAAGGCTACGGAGTCTCGGCTATCCTGTATGACCCGTTGTTCTCAACCGAAGGACTCGTACAGACCCCCGACGGCTACATAGAGGCAGTCACCGACCGGGTCCGGGCCGCCGGCGGGCTGGTCATAGCGGACGAGGTCCAATCGGGCTTCGGACGGACCGGCAACCACATTTGGGGCCACCAGGCTTTCGGCACCACCCCTGATCTGGTGACGCTTGGCAAGCCGATGGGCAACGGCCATCCCGTAGGTGGTGTCATCACCACGCAAGCACTGATGGAGGAATTCGGGGAAAACAACACCTACTTCAATACATTTGCTGGAAACCCCGTCTCGTCAGCAGCAGGCCTTGCTGTGCTGCAGGTCATGGAAGAGAACGGGCTTGTTGAAAATGCGCACCAACTCGGCAAGTTCATCTCTGACGAACTCGCAGCCCTCGCCAAGGGCAACCCCAGGATCAAGAGCGTACGCGGCCGGGGCCTCTTCTTTGGCCTGGAAATCGTCAATCCCGACGATGCGACGCCGGACCCCGCCGCCACCAAGGCACTCACAGAAGAAATGCGTTCCCGCGGCGTTCTCATCGGAAAGATCGGTCGCCACGAAAACGTCCTCAAAATGAGGCCACCGCTCATCTTCGAACTCAAGCACGCCCACCACATGATCGAGCAACTCCGCCTGTCACTGGAAACCCTCAATAGCCCAACTGATCAAAACCAACGGTGACCATCCGGATCTGCACGGAACAACAACTAACCGCTCAATGAGGAGAATGCCATGAACACCACACCCGTCCTGACCGAGGGCTCCGTTGCTGCCCGGACCATCTTCAATCCCGCCACCGGTGAACCGGTCGGAGAAGCCCCGGTCCATACTGTCGCGGACCTGCAGCGCGCCATCGACGTGGCCGTTGACGCCCAACCGGCGTGGGCCACACTCGGGCATGAGGCACGGTCCGCCGCGCTGCTGAAGGCCGCAGACGCCGTCGAAGCCCGCGCCGAAGAACTCGCCCACCTGCTCTCCCGCGAGCAGGGCAAACCGCTGAACGGCCCCAACGCCCGCTTCGAAGTCGGCGCCTGCGCTGCCTGGCTCCGCGCCGCCGCCGGGACACCGCTCGAAGCAGAAACCTTGGTCGATGACGGTGAAACGCGTGCCGAACTGCACTACCGGCCCATCGGCGTCGTCGGGGCCATCGGACCATGGAACTGGCCCATGATGATCACCGTATGGCAGGTCGCCCCCGCGCTGAGAATGGGCAACGCCATAGTGGTCAAACCCTCCGAATACACCCCGCTTAGCGTGCTTGCCCTCGTCGAAACCATCAACGAAGCCCTGCCCGAAGGGCTCCTCACCGTGGTCTCGGGCGGCCGCGAGGTAGGCGAGGCCCTCGCTTCCCACCCCGCCATCGGGAAGGTCATGTTCACCGGCTCCACAGCCACGGGCAAAGCGATCATCAAGTCCTCCGCGGACACCGTCAAACGGCTCACCCTGGAACTGGGAGGAAACGACGCCGGCATCGTCCTGCCCGACGCCGACCCGAAGGCCATCGCCGAAGGCCTGTTCTGGGGCGCCTTCATCAACACCGGCCAAACCTGCGCTGCCCTGAAACGCCTCTACGTCCACGACGACATCTACGACGCCGTCTGCGACGAACTCACCAACGTGGCCAAGGCCATGCCAATGGGTAACGGCCTGGACGAAAACAACGTCCTGGGTCCGCTGCAGAACAAGGCACAGTACGAGATCGTCGCGAACCTCGTGGAGGCCGCCAAAGCCTCCGGGGCCCGCGTCCTCCTCGGCGGAAACCCGGACACTGACCAGCCCGGCTACTTCTACCCCACCACCCTCGTGGCCGACATCGACAACGACAACCCGCTCGTCGCCGAAGAACAATTCGGCCCCGCCCTGCCCATCATCCGCTACAGCACCATCGACGAAGCAATCGAGAAAGCCAACGCTCTCGACGTCGGCCTCGGCGCCTCCGTCTGGTCCTCCGACCCGGCAACAGCCCGCAACGTCGCCGCCCGAATCCAAGCAGGTACCGTCTGGATCAACAAACACGGCGCCGTCGACCCACGTATCCCTTTCGGTGGCGCGAAACAATCCGGCTACGGGCTCGAATTCGGCGTCGAAGGACTCAAACACCTCGGCGTGCCCCAGGTCATCAACGGCTGAAACACCACTGACCGGTGGGGGGGCCCCCCCCGGCGGGGGCCCCCCCCCCCCCCGGCCCCCCAGAGGGGGGCGGGGGTGGTACAAGGACCC
>NZ_JBWJAR010000020.1:52883-70967 GCF_056389225.1 Pseudarthrobacter sp. rb
CCCCCGAACCAACCGGATCAACCACCCGGGCCGGGGGGGGCCCCCGCGGCGGGGGGGCCCCCCACCGCGGAAGGCCAAAGCTGAGGGCCGCTTGCTTGATACAGAGACCCGGTAGTGCGAAGCGATATTGCGGAGGATTCCATGAACCGCCACACCCATGCAGTTGAAGTAGAGGACTGGTCCATTCTCCAGGCCGGCGACAGGGTCGCCGTTTCAGAAGACCTCTTCTACCAGGACAGGCTCCAAGTAGAAGAAACAGCAGCAGACATCGGCGCGATCTGGGTCCGCAGAATTTCCAGTGGTGACCGCCAACTTCTCAGCGTCGGGACCCACAGAATCTGGCATCTCGCCACCAAAGACATCTGATCTGGCCCGGTTCAACAGCAAGAGCACAAACGAAGGTACGCATTCATGGTTCATAAAGTCCAAGCAGTTGTGGTTAAGGAAAAGAATGCTCCGGTGTCGCTGGAGACCATCCTGGTGCCGGATCCGGGCCCGGGGGAGGCCCTGGTGGACATCCTGACCTGCGGTGTCTGCCACACGGACCTGCACTACAAGCAGGGCGGTATCGGCGATGAATTCCCGTACCTGCTGGGCCACGAGGCCACCGGCGTTGTCTCTGCAGTTGGCCCGGACGTGACGTCCGTGGCGCCCGGGGACCGCGTCATCCTGAACTGGCGCGCCGTGTGCGGCGAGTGCCGGGCGTGCGCCAAGGGCCAGCCGCAGTACTGCTTCAACACCCACAACGCCACCCAGAAAATGACCCTTGCGGACGGCACGGTCCTCTCTCCCGCCCTGGGCATCGGTGCCTTCGCAGAGAAGACCCTGGTGGCCGCGGGGCAGTGCACCAAGGTGGACCCCGACGTCGACGCCGCGGCGGTGGGCCTGCTGGGATGCGGCATCATGGCCGGCATTGGCGCCGCGATCAACACCGGCGAGGTCAAGCGCGGCGAGTCCGTGGCAGTGATCGGCTGCGGCGGCGTGGGCATCGCCGCCGTCGCCGGCGCGAAGTTGGCGGGTGCGACGACGATCATCGCCGTTGACATCGACGACAACAAGATCGAAATGGCCAAGTCCCTCGGCGCCACCCATGGCGTGAACTCCAAGCAGGAGGACGCCGTGGAGGCCATCCGGGCCCTCACCGGAGGCAACGGCGCCGACGTGGTGATTGACGCCGTCGGCCGTCCCGAAACGTACAAGCAGGCGTTCTACGCCCGCGACCTTGCCGGCCGGGTAGTCCTGGTGGGTGTGCCGACGCCGGAGATGACGCTGGAACTGCCGCTGCTGGATGTCTTTGGCCGCGGCGGATCGCTGAAGTCCTCCTGGTACGGCGACTGCCTGCCCTCCCGGGACTTCCCGATGCTGGTGTCCCACTACAAGCAGGGCAACCTGGACCTGGACGCGTTCGTGTCCGAGCGCATCACCATCGACCAGGTGGAGGAGGCCTTCGGCAAAATGCACGAGGGCAAGGTCCTGCGTTCCGTTGTTGAAGTCAGCCCGGTGCAGATCTGATGGCCGTCACCATTGAGAACCTGGTCACCTCGGGCACGTTCTCGCTCGACGGCGGCACCTGGGATGTGGACAACAACGTCTGGATCGTGGGCAACGACGAGGAATGCGTCATCATCGACGCTCCCCACGACGCCGCCGCGATCATCAACCAGGTCCGCAGCCGCAAGGTCAAGGCCATCCTGCTGACCCACGCGCACAACGACCACATCGGGGCCGCCCGGGAGGTCGCAGACGCGCTGGGAGCACCGATCCTCCTGAACCAGGAGGACCTGGTGCTGTGGGAGCAGGTCTACCCTGACGCCAAGCCGGACCGCTACCACTCCGACGGGGACGTGTTCGAGGTGGGCGGGGCAACGCTGAAGGCGATCCACACGCCCGGACACTCCCCGGGATCCACCTGCTTCTACCTCGAAAGCGAAGGGACAGTGTTCACCGGGGACACGCTGTTCAACGGCGGCCCGGGTGCCACCGGCCGGTCCTACAGCGACTACCCCACCATCCTGACCTCCATCCGCGAACGCCTGCTGACGCTCCCGGCTCAGACCGTGGTCCGCACCGGCCACGGCGACAACACCACCATCGCCGCAGAGCAGGAAACGCTGGCGAAGGTCCCCCAGTAGCGGCAGGAACAACGCAATAAGCCAGTGAAAAGCGAGCCGTGAACATCCTGCGCGCTTTTCAAAGACACCGCGAGGGCGACCCACGCGTCAGGAGCTGTACCCGCCGAGGTCTTCGCCGAACGACAGTGCCATCGTTCCGCTGCGCTTCAGTGCGTCTACCACCACGGCCGGCTCGATGGCCTGCGCCCGGGTGGCCCATGCAGACTCTTTCAGGTAGCTAGAGAGCGCCGCGCGGCTGGGAAAGACGGCATCGACAACAAGCTGAAAGTCGCCGGCGAGGACCGCGGCATACCGCACTGACGAGGAAGGAAGCATTTCCGCTTCCACACGGTCCAGTTCCGGAAACGGCACTTTGACCCATAGCAGCACCTCTACCGGCAAACCAAGCAGCGCAGGCTCGAAGACTGCACGGATAAACAGTGTCCCCTCGCGACGCATCCGCTCCACCCTGCGCTGAGCGGTCTGCACCGAGAGTCCCGTGATGCGCGCCAGTTCCTCATAACTGGCGCGGCCATCGCGTTCCAGTGCCCTGAGAAGTTGCCGGTCCTCTTTGCCCAGCTGCTCCACGTGTTCCAGGGCGGTCGGAGCCTCCGAGTACCGGGTTCCGCCCAGCGCCTCAATTTCCTCCGGCGTCAGGACGCCGGGATTCCACTGATGCATCGTCCTGGGATAGCTGAGGACCGGATACGTGGCGGCCGACCTCACCCCCGGGATGCTCCCTATGTCCCGGATCAGCAGCTCTGCAAATTTGGAAGCAGGGCTGGAAAGCTCGGCCGCGCAATCCGCGGAACCGGTGAGGATGTAGGTATACAAGGTCTCCGGCCGCCGCGCGAGGGCAGCAGCGGCGATGCCGGCCGCGCCGGGGTTGCAGGCAACCTTCAGCACAAACTGTTCCAGATGCCTGAAGCGGCTCGGATTGGGCAACGCGCGTATCCGCACCCGCCCGTCCCGCAGGAGCTCGGAGCCCCTCCGCGCCACCGTCCGTTCAGCCTCGCCCAATGCCGCGGCCACTTTCGCCCATGAAGCCCGTCCATCTACCTGGAGGGCGCCGACGATCCGTTGGTCCAGGTCGTCCAGCACATCCATGTCCCGCTCCCTGTCACGACGTCATCGTCACCGCCCAGTCTAGACTTCCCGCCACACTTTTGGCTGATTCTTCCACTTATCTCGAAAGCGTTGCCGGAAACACGTGACGAAGCACACGATTGTTGACGAAATCAACACCGACCGAAGGAAAAGCAATGACTAAGACTGTGGCAACCACACGTCAGGGGGCAGTACGCGGCGTCATCAAGGACGGCACCATCAGCTGGCGCGGGATCCGGTACGCCGCTCCCCCGACGGGGCCCCTGCGGTGGCTGGCTCCCCAGTCACCAGAGCACTGGGAGGGCATCCTGGATGTGGACCGGTTTCCCACGCGCGCCCCGCAGGTGCTCGCCGCCGAACTCGTCCCGCCTGGCGGGGCAACGCCGTCCGACGATGACTCGCCCATGGGTGAGGACTGCCTCTTCCTCAACATCACCGCCCCGGCGCAGCCGACAGACTCGCCCTGCCCGGTTCTGGTCTGGTTCCACGGCGGCGGATACACCTGGGGATCAGGAGCCAACTTCATCGGCGACGGAACGGCCCTAGCCCTCGAAGGCACCATCGTGGTCACCGTCAACTACCGGCTGGGGGCCCTCGGCTTCCTGAAGCTGGACCACCTCCTCGGAGAGCAGTACGCCTCGTCGGCAAACGCAGGGCTGCTGGACCAGATCGCTGCACTGAAATGGGTTCGGGACAACGTGGCCGCATTCGGGGGCGACCCTTCACGCATCACCATCGCCGGCGTTTCCGCCGGCGCCAAGAGCGTTGTCAATCTGATGGCCTCTCCGCTGGCCGAAGGCCTGTTCCAGCGCGGAATCATCCAAAGCGGCGGCGAGCACCTCAACACCCCGGACACCGCTGAACAGGTCACCGCCGCGCTGCTCCGCACCCTGGGCCTTAGCCCGGCGAACGCCGCAGAGCTCCTGACAATGCCCATTGACGTCATCCTCGCCGCGCAGCAGGAGATCGCCACCGGCGTCCGGGCAACCTGGGTCTGGCGCCCAACCATTGACGGGACAGTTCTCCCCGAAGCCCCCGTCCACGCCTTCGCCAAGGGCCTTGCCAAGGGGATCAATATCATGGCCGGCGTAACAGCCAACGAGGCCGGGAGCTATGACCTCGCCGACCCGAGCGCATCGGAACAGTCACCACGCGTTCTCCGTGAAATCTTCGGGGACGAAGGGGAGCAAGTGCTGGATACCTACCGACGCACATTCCCGGGGGCGGACGAGCGCCAACTTCGCTGCGCTGTCCTGGCGGACGAACGGTACGGCATCCCCACCATTCGGCTGCTCGACAGCCAGGCCGACAATGCGTCCTGCTGGCGCTACCGCTTCGATGCCCCAAGCCCTGGCGCTCCAAAGGAGAAGTGGGGATTCCACGGGTCCGACGTTCCGTTCGTTTGGGACATTGGACTCGAAGGGGCAGATCCGGCATTGCAGACTCTGGCATCAGGAATCAGGCAAGCGTGGACAAGCTTCATCCACCACGGAAAACCCGAAAGCGCCGATCTGCCCTTCTGGCCGGAATACCGGCAAACAGAACGGTGGACAATGTTGCTGGACACCACCCCGACAGTTGTCCCGGACCCCCGGCAGCAGCAACGGCAAGCATGGGAAACGGCAAAGTGGCAGCCCGACACCTGGTGGGAATTCCCCGCCCTCCATGCGAACAAGACCACCACCGACGACTGAAAGAGTCCGTACAATGACGTACACCCACAACACGGCTTCCGAGGGCACCGGCGACCTGCCAACCACGCTTTACAAAAAGCTCGCCTGGCGGATCCTGCCCCTGGCCTCCGTCTGCTACGCCGTGGCCATCATCGACCGGGTCAATATCGGCTTCGCCAAACTGGAGATGAGTGCCGACATCGGTCTCTCGGCCGCGGCCTACGGCCTTGGCGCCGGCATCTTCTTCCTCGCCTATATCTTCTTTGAAGTGCCCAGCAACATGATCCTCGAACGGGTCGGCGCAAAAGTATGGATCGCGCGCATCATGGTCACCTGGGGCGTTGTCACTATCGCTACGGGGTTCGTCCAAAACACTGGACAGTTCTACACTGCCCGGATCTTCCTGGGCATCGCAGAAGCGGGCTTTTACCCGGGGATGGTCTATTTCCTGTCCCAGTGGTTCCCACGCAAACGCCTCGCCCAGGCTTTGGCGCTGCTGGTCATCGCAGGACCCATCGGCAGCATGTTCGTCGGCCCCCTGTCCGGCTGGGTCATGTCCAGCCTGGGGGGACTCGCCGGTATGGCAGGCTGGCAGTGGCTCTTCATAATCCAGGGCATCCCGGCAGCCCTCCTTGGCATTATCTTCTTCTTTTCCGTCGCCAGCACGCCGAAGGACGCCGCCTGGCTCACCACGGAGGAAAAGGCCGCCATCGCGGCAAGCCTCGGCCCCGCCGGCGTACGTGAAAAGGCCTCAAAACAGTTCAAGAAGGCCATCACCAACAAGCGGGTTTGGCTCCTCGGCTTCATCCTGGCAGCCAACTACATAGGCATCTACGCAGTCGTCTTCTGGATACCGAGCATCATCAAAAACACCGGCGTTACGAATGTGATGACCATCGGGTACCTGTCCTCGGTCCCGTTCGCTGTCGCTGTCGTGGCGACCATCGCCCTTGGCATTTACTGCGACCGTAGCCAGGCGCACCGCCGGGTACTTGTCACGGGCATGGTACTGGCCGCGCTGGGGCTCGTGATCAGTGTGGCCACCGGCGACCAGCTGACCCCCACGCTCATCGGCATCTCCCTCGCCAGTGCGCTCTTCACCGCCACCGGCCCCATCATCTGGGCAGTCACCAACCTCCAGCTCAAGGGCATGACGGCGGCCGCCGCAAGCATCGCGCTGATCAACACCATCGGCTCCATAGGGTCCTTCCTTGGCCCTTACGTCATGGGGCTCGGCCAGGACTGGACCGGCAACGTCATCGTTCCCCTCCTGTTCATCGCAGGCGTCGCGGTAGCCGGGGCACTGGCAGCCCTTGCCATCCCCCGCACACCAACGAATCAGGAACACCTCGACAGAGGGCGTGACACTGCCCTGAAACCGGTCCCCCAACGGAAAGCAGGCGCCCAGAAGTGAACACCCTCTCCGAGACAGTGCGAACCGTGATGGAGGCCTACAACAAAGGCAACCCGGAACCCCTGATCGCCACTTTCCACGACGACATTCAATACACCATCGTCGAACTCGACAGGACATACCGGGGCCTAAAGGCAGTCAGCGCCCTGGCCTGCGAGGGGGCCGGACAAACCCGGTTTCACCTGCAGGAAGTCACATCGCACGGGCCGTTGATCGCCTTCACCTACGACCACCACAACCCTCTTGCCGGAATGAGCTACAACGGCCCAGGACTGGCCGTCCAAAAGTACGACGACGACGGGCGGCTGCTCGGACAATGGGCTTATAGAGCCTGAAAACCAAACAAAGGACGACGGCGGGATTCCCGCCGTCGTCCTTTGTCATTCTGATCGCTGCTATCGCAGCAGCCCCGAGCCGGTAAGCCCCAAGGCCTGCTGCTATCAAGCTTTGTCAACACACAACCGTGAAACAGGCCTCTGACCTGCCGAAACACTGTGCCCGAGGTGGGACTCCAACTACATTCCATCCCCTGCAGGCACTGGGAATCCGGTGCCGGCCAACGATTCCACCACGACGGCACCGCCATCAGTCCAGCTCTCAGTGCCAATTGACGGAAGATACGCTGTAGGCCCCTTATATAGGGTCTGGGGGCTCAGAGAAGGACGCGCCTGGCATCGTGACTGGCCTTTCCCCAACCGCCAGGGCACGACAGCGTTATCCCTGCAACATGCGGAGTTTCAACCGCCGTCGTCGGTGCCGGCCATCGTCTTGGGAGGCGTAGTGCCTCCTGGGGTAGCCCACGTTCGCCCTCCGGAGCCATGATGGCACTATGACTGATCCCCAGCGGAAGCTGTCCGACGCCGAGCTCGCCGAAGCCGGACTTGAGGGCCGGCGCGTGACCGGCGAGGCCCTCACGGCCACCTTCAGGACCCGGAAGTTCTCCACCGGGCTGGAGCTCGTGAACCGAATCGCCGCCTCCGCCGATGAGGCCAACCACCACCCTCATCTCAGCCTCACCTACCTCGAGGTAGGCGTCAGACTCTCGAGCCACGATGTCGGCGGGATCACCAGCCGCGACATCGACCTGGCCAGCACCATCGGCGGCCACGCCGCAGACCTCGGGGTCGCCGCCACGAAGTGAGACCGCGCCTAGGGCAGGGCGAAGGCTCGTCGAGGCGCAAAGCGGCCTTTACGGAATCTCTGTCATCGGCCTTTCATCCTCTGCAGTGGACGATGGCACCGTGCATCATAACGTTGTCCCTGGCGGGCTTTGGGTCCGTATCGAGACCATTTGTCGAAATGTCGCTCGTAGTCGATGATCCGTACTGCCAACAGATTCACAGCACTCACGAGCCGGCGTTGCCTAAAGCTCCCAGCGCTCCTTGGAGCTGCAATCCTTGACGATATTGTTGTCTAGGTTCCCCGCCCTGAAAGTCAGACCTGGGAGCCTGGTGCGCCCGGTGAAACCGTCTTACGCCGAAGTGGACGATGCCCGCAGTAAGGCCTATGCGGTCATACTGCGGCGTGGCGAACGAGGCGGGAGCCGTGAAGATGGTGGTGGAATTTAGGCTGCGCGTGCCGTCACCGATTTTGTACTGGTGCTGCGGCGGACAGCGGTCCCAGTTCAATGGTTTGGGGAGGGTTGGCGCCCGGCCGGGAGCAGGTGATCCCGGCAGCCCGGTTGGCATATTCGGCTAGGGCGTGGAGCTCATCCGCGCCTAGTGTCTGCAGGCGTTGTCTTCCGGCTGCCTCAAGCGCTCCGAGCTGGGCGAGGCCGGCGATGACAGCGGCCATGAAAGAATCGCCGGCGCCCACGGTGTCAGCCACGGTGACGGGTTCTGCTTGCATTCCAACCCGCCCCCGCCGGGTGATGATGACCGGGCCAGCCGCGCCTCGGGTCAGGGCTGCGATGGACGGTCCAAGTTCCAGCCACGCTTCAAGGCTTTCCTCCGGGCTGCGGTTGGGGTACAGCCAGGCCAAGTCTTCGTCGCTGGCCTTAACGATGTCACTGGCGGCCACAAACCGTTCCGCCTGTGTACGAGCAGCGGGGACATCAGGGCTGATGGCCGGCCGGCAGTTGGGATCGTAGCTGATCGTCGCCCGCTCTCCCGCCGCCTTGAGAAGCCCGAGGACGGCCTGGTCTCCTGGCCCTAGTAGAGCTCCAATTGATCCTGTGTGCACATGTGAGGAAGCCTCGACGGCGGCCAGTGCAGGCAGTGTTGCCCCTGCCAGGTCCCAGCTGATGTCGAACGCATAGGTGGCGGCACCGCCGGCACCTAACGTTGCGGTGGCCGTGGACGTCGGTGCGCTCCCGCCCCTGATCACCGTGACGCCGTTGGACTGGAGGTGCTCTTCGATCATGAGACCGTACTGGTCATCGGCGTAGTGCGTCACCAAATTGCTGGCAAAGCCCAGGCGGGCAACCCCGACTGCGACGTTGAGGGGGCTCCCGCCTGCGTGGACCCGGGCGCGGGTGGTCCGTCCGGTCTCCCTGATGACATCGGCGAGGGATTCACCAATGACGGTGACGATGGCTCCCCGTTCAGCCGGTAGGTGCGCGGGTGTGGGGCCGGAATCGGTCATGGCTGCTTCCTCGCAGTTCTCTTCATCAGTCTCGGGAGGATGGATTTAGCGGCCCGGGTAGACCACGGTTTTAAGCTGGCCGGGCTGCTTGCCGGCCTTGATTGCCTCTTCTGACTCGGCGAGGTTGAATCTGCCGGTGACCAGGATGTCCAGGTCCACTTTCGCGTCAGCAATGAGCTGGATGGCCAGCGGCCAGGTGTTGGTGTAGCGGAAAACGCCCGAGAGCCATATCTCCCGGTTCTGGATGTAGGAGACGGGCAGCTCCACGTCGTCGGCTCCGAGCCCCACCAGGATGACCCGGCCGGCGGGTGCCACTGCCTTGATACCGGCGCGGACTGCCTGCGGTGCGCCGGAGGCGTCAATGAACGCGTCGACGTCGAGCCCTTCCACCCTGTCAGTCTTCGCGTTGAGCGAGTGCGTGGCGCCGTGCTGGAGGGCAAACGCGAGCCGGTCCTCGGCGATATCGGAGATGTAGATTTCGGTGGCGCCGAAGGCGCGGGCGGCTTGGGCGGCGATAATGCCGATGGGCCCGGCTCCGGCGATCAGGACTCTGCTGCCGGGCTTGATCTCTGCGCGTTCGCAGGCCCAGAGACCCACGGAGAGAGGTTCGATCAAGGCGGCGGCCTCGTCGCTGACGCTGTCCGGGATGTCGTAGGCGAAGTCCGACTGGATGGTCACGTACTCGGCGAACGCGCCGTCGACCGGCGGGGTGGCGTAGAACTCGATGTCCGGGCACAGGTTGTAGCGGCCGGCCTTGCACTGCTTGCAGGTACGGCAAGGGCGTTGGGGTTCGACGGCGACGCGCTGGCCGATGCGGGCGGGGTCAACGGAGCTGCCGACGGCGGCGATCCGGCCGGACAGTTCGTGGCCCAGGATCAGGGGGTGGTCCACCACGTAGGGGCCGATGCGGCCGTGCTCGTAGTAGTGGACGTCGCTGCCGCAGACACCGACGGCGGCCACCTGCACCAGCACCTGGTCAGCGTCGGGCTGCGGGAGCGGCAGGGTTTCCATGGACATGTCGCCCTGGCTTTTCAGGACGCTGGCCCGCATGGTTGCGGGCAGTTCGTCGTGGGTGTTGGGGCGAAACCGGGTTGTGGGGGTTGTCATTGGAGCGATCCTTTCGAAAGCGGCGTGCAGGCTACTTGACAGCGCCCAGGGAGAGGCCCTGGACAAGTTTGTCCTGGGCGGCAAAACCGGCGAACAGCACCGGCAGGGAAATAACGACGGCGGCCGCGCAGACTTTGGCGAGGAACAGTCCCTGCCCGGACACGAAGCCGGTCAGGAAGACCGGGGCGGTGCCCGCCACCACGCCGGTGAGGACGCGGGCAAGGAGCAGTTCGTTCCAGCTGAAGATGAAACAGATCAGGGCGGTGGCGGCGATGCCCGGCATCGCGACCGGGGCGATGACCTTGCGAAGGATCAGCAGGAGGTTGGCGCCGTCGATTTGGGCCGCCTCAAGCATTTCTTCGGGAACTTCGGCGAGGAAGGACCGCATCATCCACACCGCGATGGGCAGGTTCATGGAGGTGTACATCAGGATCAGGAACCAGATGTTGTCCAGCGCCCCTACAGTGCGGGCGAACAGGTAAAGCGGCAGGATCGCAGCCACCACGGGCATCATCTTCGTCGAGAGGAAGAAGAACATGACATCAGTCCATTTCTTCACCGGACGGATGGAGAGTGCGTAGGCGGCGGGGATGGCCAGCACCAGAACGAGGACCGTGGACAGGATGGAAGCGGTGGCGGAGTTGATCAGGGACGGCCACGGGCTGACGCCGGACGTCTCGCCGAAGAATTCCCGGTAGGCGTCCAAGGTCAGGCCTGCGGCGATCGACGGCGGATTGGTGGCCGCATCCGTCTCGGAGTGGAAGGAGGTCAGGATCATCCACACCACCGGGGATGCAAAGAGCAGGGCCAGCAGCCACGCAGCGATACCGGCCGCGGTGTTGTTGCGCGTGGGGTCCATCCTCGTTTTACCGCGCTTACGGATACCGGTGTTCAGCGCTGTGGGCCCGGGAGGGGTGCTCTGCGGTGCAGCGGGGGTAAGGGTGCTCATCGTGCTGCCTCCTTCTTGAAGAGTGAAAAGACGGTGCGGAGTGCGAAGGTCGCCACGATGATGGTGCCGATGACCACCACGACGCCGGCGGCGGAGGCCAGGCCGTATTCGTTGGCATAGTAGAACGTCTGGTAAATGGCGTAGGGCAGGTTGGCGGTGCCCAGGCCACCGGCGGTGAGGGTGAAGACGGAGTCGAAGTTCTGCACGATGTAGATGGCACCGAGCAGACCGCCGAGTTCCAGGTACTGGCGAAGGTGTGGCAGGGTCAGGTGCCGGAAGATCGCCCAAGGTGTGGCTCCGTCCATCTGGGCGGCTTCCACTGTGTCCATGGGGCGCGACTGCAGGCCGGCGAGGAGGATGAGCATCATGAACGGCGTCCACTGCCATACCAGCGAAACGATGACGGCCATCAGGGGCGCCTGCGAGAGCAGGTCCAGCTGCGGGGCAGTGCTGCTGCCGAAGAGCGACCAGATCCAGGTAAGGATGCCGTTGATCAACCCATAGGCGGGGTTGAGGAGGGCGTGCTTCCAGATCAGCGCGGCAGCCACGGGAACCACCAGGAACGGTGCGATCAGCAGGGTTCGTGCCAATCCCCTGCCCAGGAACTTCTTGTCCAGCAGCAGGGCCAGACCCAGCCCGATGAGCAGGCTGGCGAGCACCACGGCGACGGTGAGGACGATGGTGGTGAAGATCGCCTGCCGCAGGTCAGGGTCGGTGAGGACGGTGATGTAGTTTTCCAGCCCGGCGAAGGCCGTCTTGCTGGGGCTAAGGCTGTTCCAGTTCAGGAACGAGATGAACAACGTCACCACGAAAGGAAGCTGGGTTACCACGATGAGGAAGATCAGGGCCGGGAGCAGCGGCGCACGCCGTGACCAGGCCATGGCGCGTTCACGGGATGTGGCACTTCGTGTGGGTTTGGCTGCAGTGTGTCCCGGTCGGGAGATACGCGCCGTTGCGGTAGTCATGGGATTCTCCTGCGGTTCGGTTGGTGCTACTTGTACTTGTTGCCGATTTTTTGGGCGGCGTCCTGGCCCTTGGCCAAAGCGTCGGCCACTGTGTCTTGCCCCGCGATGGCGGAACTGACGCCCTGCGAGACGTTGGTGCCCAGGGCAGCGAACTCGGGGATGCCCACAAACTGGATTCCGACGGCGGGACGTGGCTGGGTGCCCGGGTTCCTGGGATCGGCGTTCTCGATGGCGAACCGCTCCGCGGTGAAGAAGGGGGCAGCCTTCTGGAATTCCGCATTTTCGTAGGTGGAGATGCGTTTGCCGGAGGGGACTTTGGCCCAGCCGAGCTTGGACGCCACGAGGTGTTCGTATTCCTTGGAACTGGCCCAGGCGACGAACTTCCCGGCGGCATCCTGTTTCCTGGAGGCCGCCTGCAGGGCCCAGGACCAGGTCCAAAGCCAGCCCGAGGACTTGGTCTCCTTGATCGGAGCCTGGGCGTAGCCGATCTTGCCCTTGACCGGAGAGGAGTCGGCTTCAAGGGCACCCGCGGCCGAGGTTGCGTCGTACCACATGGCCGTTTTGCCCTGGCTCATGTTGTTCAGGCACTCGGTGAAGCCTGCCTGGGCGGCTCCTGCTTCACCGTGTTGGCGGACAAGGTTGGTGTAGAACTCGGTGGCGGCGGTGAACTCCGGGCTGTTGACCCGGGCGTTCCAGTCCTTGTCGAACCAGGTGCCGCCGAAGGTGTTCACCACTGTGGTCAGGGGTGCGAAGACCTGACCCCAGCCGGGCTGGCCGCGCAGGCAGATGCCTTTCATGCCGGGTGCGGCGCCGTCTACTTTCGCCGCGATGTCCGCCACTTGGTCCCAGGTGGGCTTGTCCGGCATGGTGAGTCCCTTGGCCTCGAGGATGTCCTTCCGGTACATCAGGAAGGATGATTCACCATAGAACGGTTCGCCGTAGAGCTTGCCGTCTGTACCGGTGAGGGACGCCGTGTAGGCGGGGAGGATATCCGCCTGGTCGAAGCCGGGGTCCTTGGCCACGCTGTCCAGGGGTGCCAGCCAGCCGTTGGCGGAGTAGAACGGGATTTCGTAGTTGGACAGCGATGCGACATCGTATTGTCCGGCCTGGCTGGAGAACTCCTGGCTGATCTTGGCCCGGACGTCGTTCTCCGGCAGGATCGTGAAGTTGACGTTGATGCCGGTTTCCTTGGTGAAGTTGTCTGCGGTGAGCTTCTGCAGGTCTTCCATTTGGGGGTTGTTGACCATCAGGACGTTGATGCTGTTGGGGTTGCCGGCGGAATTGCCTCCGCCGGCACCCGCGCAGGCCGTGGCGCCCAGGGCGATGCAGAGGGCTCCGGCGGACAGGACGGCAGCGCGCGTTTTCGGGCGCATTAAGGACTCCTTTGTTCTTCAGGAAGATTCAGGGCCGATGCACCCGACTGCTGCGTCAGGGTGCCGGTCTGGTGTGCGGCCAGCCACCGGGATCCCGGCGCCGTGCTCTTGTTCCTCAACATTAGGTGTGCGGGCCGTGTCACAACTAGCGTCCCCGTTGCCCGTTTCTGATACTTATTTTCCGATTCGATGAGCCTCATCAGCCGGTACTCTGGTTAGGGCGGAGGGGATGCTGTCCATAATTCATAACCACCGGATACACGGAGACCGCCATGGCCACAGTGGATAATGCCGAGGAAGCGACTGCCCGGCTGGCCGAAAGACTTTTGGGGATGCGGGCCAACCGGGAGGTGATTCCTCCGGATCCCAACCACTCCGTCCGCTGGCACCAGCACAGCTACCCCAGCCCACTGGCGCGGTGGAACTACCATCCTGAGTACGAGATCCACCTCATCCGCAAGGGCAGCGGAAAATTCATCGTCGGCGACCACATTGGCACCTTTGAGGCCGGCCACGTGTCGATCGTCGGTTCTGGCCTGCCGCACGACTGGGTCAGCGACCTGGAGCCGGGCGAAGTACTGGAGAACCGGGACGCTGTCATCCAGTTCGACGCGAAGTGGGTGGAGCAGGCGTCCGGCCTGGTCCCCGAGCTGGCGGAGGTCCGTCCGTTGCTCGAGCAGTCGGCCCGTGGCATCGAATTCCTGGGGCAAACCGCAGTGGCTGCAGCGGCGGCCATTGAGGCCATGGGCCAAACCACCGGTTTGGAACGGCTGCAGCACCTGTTTGAATTGTTTGCCCTCCTTACCGCGGCGCCGGAAGGCGACCGCCGCTACCTTGCGGAAGAATGGTTCAGGCCGCAGCTGGACGGCCAGGCCGCCGCCGTCGTCGACCTTGTCCTGGAGTACGTGTTCAGCAATCACTCCGGCAGCGTCCGGATGTCCGAGGCTGCCGCCTTGGTGGGAATGCCGGAGCCCACCTTTTCCAAGTACTTCAAGCGCGCAACCGGCCAGAACTTTAGTGACCTGGTCCGCAAGCTGCGCCTGGCACATGCCCGGCGCCTGCTCGAGCGCAGCGATAAGGCGGTGTCAGACATTTGCTATGAAGTCGGTTTTACCAACCTCTCCAATTTCAACCGACACTTCCTCAACGACACCGGAGAAACCCCGCGGCACTACCGCCAACGCACACAGAAGTGAGAGTCGGACCTGCTCCCCCTGACCGCATTTTTTATTGGCTAGTTGGAGCACACGAAAAGCACCATTTTGCAGGGGACTTCGACCGACCATTGCTCTACAGTCCTCTACACAACTCCTATAACCACGGGAGCTTCTGTGCAGTCAGCTTCTGAAAATGACAGCCGATTTAGCTGAATCCGGCACCCGACGAAGGATCCTCTACCGGGCGCGGATGAGATCCGCGTTGGGATGGGCGTGGCTAGACGATGGCTCCGTTGTTGAACTGTAGGCGCTTGGAGCGGCGCGGGAGCCTGCGGGCCCAGAATGCGATCACGAGCCCGGCTGTCGCCGCCCCTCCTGCTTCAATTCAGGATGACGCCAAGATCGGGACTCTTAGAACGTCCGTGGACCACCGTCTTTATGGGCGCTGCTTAGTGCACAGAGGGACGGCATCCCCAGACCTGAACCCACCGGGTCATCACTAAAACGAGTCCCTCCAAACAGGATAGAGATTCTTCAGTTAGTTCCCGGAGGTTGTGTCCGCGGAATCGTGAACGACAACATTCCCAATGATTTCGTGGGCAATGGCATGGACTTTGCGGTTGATGTCTTGGCTGAGTTGATTGATGATTTCGTAGGCTCTGTCGGCGTCGATTCCGCTGCGGGCCATGAGTATGCCCTTTGCCTGCTCGATGGCAGCCCTGTTCAGCGCTGACGCGGCAACCGCTTCGGTTGCAAGTTGGTGGCGATCGGTGTGGATGGCTTGGGTGAGGTCCACCGTAATCCCGCGCACCCCTACCGGACTGCCTTCGCTGAGGATGAAGTCAGCTGAGAAGAGAAGTTTGTGTTGTCGGTCTTTGCTGTCTCGAATTGAGACATAGATAGACGATGGTCCGCCCTGCAAGGAGACTTTTTCCCAAAAGGCGAGCACTGGTGCGCGGTCTGGCGGTTCGATGTGGGCTAGTGCCATGTCCATCGAGGGAACCACTTCTCCAGGGGAGTAACCGTAAATGCGGTACTGACCTTCGGACCACCGGAATACACGATCGGAAAAGTAGTAAACAACTTGGCCGGTAGGGCAATCAAGGTAACCATCAAAGGGCGGGCCAGCGGCCCCAGCTCTGCAACTCAAATAAGGCCGTTCAATGCAGGAAAAGGGGCCGTTGGCTGAGCCCGGCAAAATAATATAATAGAAGCCCAGGGAGCTAAAACTTCCCCGCTTGGCCTCGCAGCTTGCCGCGGCACATCTCGAAAGCCGCAGGTCAGCGGTCGGGCAATTCTTGCGGTTTCCTCGGCTCAGGCGCCCTGTGAAGGTTCCTTTTGCGGGCGCCGTCATCGCGTTCGGTGCTTAGGGCTCCGCAGATGGCGCGCCTATACAAGTTCTGGTATGAGACGCATCTCGTCCGTGTGAGGCATTCAGTTTGTGATTTCGCCTCGGTCGGTAGAAAGCAGCACCGATAGCCGTTCCCGCCACGTCTGCAGCTGTTCGGGTGTTAGTCGGGCCCACTCCGTGATCTCCACGAAAATGCGTAACGGGTCTTTGCTCCGTTACGACCGGGTGGGGTCACCAGGGACCTCGCTCGACAAGAGCCAGCGGCGCATGCGAGACCGACGGCGTCACTTGGCTTCCTCCTGCTGAAGCACCCGATAGGTGACGTGGATCACCGTGCTGGCCGCTCGGGCGTAGACCTGCTCTAGGTTCAGTGGTGGAACCCCGTTGAACAGGCGGGCGCCGGCGCTGAGGGTGAACGGGACGATGTGCAGCCGCAGCTCATCGACCAGACCCGCCGCGAGGTACTGGTTGATCGTCTCTGCACCGCCCTGGATCGAGACCTCGCCGTCTCCGGCCGCCTTCCTCGCCTGGTCTAGCGCCGACTCGATGCCGTCAGTGACGAAGTGGTACGTGGTACCCCCTCCCATCAGCTGCGGGTCGCGCGGGTAGTGGGTGAGCACGAACACCGGAGCGTGAAACGGCGGGTTGTCGCCCCACCACCCGTTCCAGTCACGGTCCCACTCGCCGCGCACCGGGCCGAACATGTTCCGGCCCATGATGTGGGCGCGGGCGCCGGCCATCTGCTCGACTTCGGCCCGGTTCTCCTCGCTCTGGTCGAACATCCAAGCATGGAGCCGGTCACCCCATCCGTCGCCGCCGTCCAGACCGAACGGGCGTTCCTCGGTCTGGCCAATCCCCGCAGCATAACCGTCGGCAGTGATGGTCTGATTGACGATGACAGTACTCATGGTGCTTTCCCATTTCTTTGGTTGGCTAGGGCATGGTCCACGGCGTGCACGCGGAATAGTTCGATCTCGGGCGCGGTCATCGCCAGCGACAGGAAGCAGGTTCACCTGCCGGCTGCGTGTGACGGCGTGAACGGCGCCCCCGGAAGTGAACTTTCTCCTTCCGAGGGCGGTTCATGTGTGGGATGGCTCCTCATCCGAGCGCGTTCCTACCGGCCCATGCCTGCGAAGACTCTCCTCAAGACACGCCTCGTACCAATAGATAGTCCCCAGCTCAGGTACGGGGGTATCAAGGCTTCGGTAAAGAGCATCCAGCACTTGCGCCAGTTCCTCATTGGACAGGCTGGACGCGACTGCGTCAGAACCCCTGGGATCGCTGATGATTCTGTGAAGCTGCGGGGCTGGTGCTGGTTGGTTGGGCGCTCTAACAGCGTCCGGATCCTTGTGCCGGCTCTGCCGGAACACGCTTCTACATCCGGCCGGGAGCCAGGTCAGCATCGCCGCTTGGATCACTGCGGTTGGCTTTCAGTTCCTCCGTGTTGACCCATGGTGATGGTTCGGGCTTGGAAACCTTCAATGAGCGCCATACAACCGCACCGGCCCCTGCGGCGGTGATTCCTGTGATCAACCACCAGATGCGGGACGGGGATTTCCTCGTCTGGATCGGGCCCGGGGCAGCAGCTCTTGGCCCGACCCGCATCAGTTGTTCATGGACCCTGGGAGTGATGGTCTCCACGCTGCCGGCGAGTTCATCCGCCAACCGCCGCAACAGCGCCTGGAGCCGCGGGGAGGCAGTTTCAATGCCGGTATCCAGTCCCGCTACCGCTCTCTGGAGGGCTGTCTGGACCCCAGGGGTGGCCCATTCCCTGCCCTTGGCCAGCTGCGTCATGAGGTTCTCGGAAAGACGATGAACCTGCTCGGATTCCGTCGGTGCTTTTGCTGTCCGCATTGATGCCTCCTATGGATGGTGGTGGGGGCAGCTTAGGCGCGCCAGGACAGTCTGAAAAGAGCCTTTGGGGCTTCAATACCGCGCCAGCCGACGCCACAGTAATGGGGACTACGAAACCCGTGGAGACCGGACAGTTGCCAGGGCGGCGAGATCACGGATCACCTGCTGCATCTGGTGCTGACGACGGGCGGAAAACGACGCCTCCCATGCTCGCTCTGACACTCTCGGGTAAGGCTATCAACGCGCGGCCCCTAGTCCACCTCGTCCGACTTGAATACTTCGCGCCCTGACACGTGGCGCCAGATCACGTGGTCTAGCTGTACTAACCCGGTTGGTTGGTGACACGGCTGGCGGGTGAGGCGCCTTTGAGTGCAGTGTGTGGCCTGCGCTGATTGTAGTACTCGATGAAGTCGGGGTAGCAGGATTGCCGTTCGGCTTCT